>CAVJUW010000016.1:0-32169 GCA_963652725.1 Bacteroidaceae bacterium
GCTCATCGATAGCTCCCTTCTCTTACGAGGGCAAAGGCGGGTTTAAAGCGCTCAATTACTTTTCCCATTTTACAAAATAAGGTCCTTGATTTTTGGTCTCCTTTTTGCAAATAGTGCAAAGAGAGTTTTTGCAACAGGAATAGTAGCGAAAGGCCTTTTGAGAGACGGTTTTCCTAAAAGCGTCGCAATTTAAAGAAAACCAGGTCGAGAAAAACTGTACAACGATGTAAGAAATCAGGGGAAATCGCGATATTTGTTGTAAGATTTCGCGTTACATTCAAATTAAAGCCACACGGTTTCCCATCAGACTCTTAGCCCGCAGATATTGGTTTTCGTCAGAGGCGAGCGAGAAAAGTCATTGCGGCTTTTTAGGTAAGTGGAATTTTTGTGAAACGTAAGAACACTATCGCTCAAAAAATCAGTCGATTTATTTGTTGGTGCTTTGGTCTTGGCATTGCAGCGCTTGCTGCTGGAACTTGCGCGGGCCTTGTCGTTTTTTCTGTTGTCTATTCTCAACTTCCACCGATTGATGTTTTAACCGATTACAAGCCAAAGATTCCGCTTCGCGTCTATAGCGCAGAAGGGATCTTAATCGGTGAGTTTGGCGAAGAGCACCGTGACTTTATTCGCCTGCATGAGATTCCGCCTTTTGTGCGTAACGCCGTTCTTGCCGCAGAAGACGACGGCTTTTATGCGCACTCAGGCATTGAATTTACGGGCATTGTTCGCGCGGCGGTAGCTAACCTCATCACGGGTCGTCGAGGCCAGGGCGGTTCAACGATTACGATGCAGGTCGCAAGAAACTTCTTTCTTTCCTCTGAACGCACCTACACACGTAAGCTCTACGAAGTGGCCATGGCCTACAAGATTGAAAGAAACCTCACAAAAGACGAAATCTTTGAGGTCTATCTCAATCAAATCTATTTAGGTCAGCGTGCCTACGGTTTTGCCTCTGCCGCAAAGGTCTATTTCGGTAAAGAACTTGAAGACCTTACCATCGGTGAAGCGGCCACAATCGCGGGTCTTCCTGTGGCGCCATCAGCGTATAACCCGATTGTTAACCCGAAACGGGCCAATATGCGTAAAAGCTACGTCTTAGGTCGTATGCGTTCTCTCGGGTTTATTTCCGAAGAGGTTTATGCGCAAGAGATGGCTCACCCCATCGTGGCGAAGAAACCAAGCGAGCGTCGCCTAACTGCGGAAAAAGGTGCTGAAGGCCTTCATGCTGAATATGCTGCTGAATTAGCAAGAATCCTTGTTTACGACATTTTTAAAGAAGAGGCCTATACCTTAGGACTCAATGTCTACACAACCATCCGCGCCGCAGACCAAAAGGCCGCTTGGGAAAGTGTGCGTAAGAATCTCATTAATTACGATAGACGTTACGGCTATCGGGGACCAACGGCGCACGTAGATATTTCTGATGCAGAAAATCGCGCAAGCACCATCACGATGGCCTTGTCGGACGTGCCAACCTCTCCAAACTTGTTCCCAGCAATTGTCACAGAGGTTTCTAACCAACAAATTGTTGTGGCAATTTCGGGCGATCAGGAAGTAACACTCGATAAAGAAAGTCTTAAATTCGCCGGATTAACGCAAAAGAAGCAGCGCTGGTCGAAGAAAAAAGACGAGAAAGCTATCACCGTGGGTTCTCTAGTGCGTGTTTCTCGCACAGCCAAAGGTGAATGGACACTTTCTCAGACACCCGAGGTGCAAGCTGGATTTGTGAGCGCCGAATTTGATACGGGTGCCGTGCGAGCTCTCATCGGGGGCTTTGACTTTTACTTAAGTAACTTTAATCACGTCACACAAGCGATTCGTCAGCCAGGCTCGACCTTTAAACCGTTTATTTATTCTGCCGCACTCGATAAAGGCTTTAACCCAGCGACAATCATTAACGATGCGCCAATTTTTATTGACCCGCGCTTAACAGGGGGCGAGCTTTGGGAGCCGCGCAATTACGACAATCGTTTCGACGGACCGATGTCGCTCGCGACAGCGCTTAAAAAATCCAAGAACCTTGTCTCGATTCGCGTGATGCAAGCCATCGGTGCCCGTTACGCTCAAGGGTTCGTTGAAAAGACGTTTGGCTTTCCTGCTTCTCGCACCCCAGCGCAGTTAACGACAGCGCTTGGTGCCGGGGGAGCAACTCCTTGGGAAATGCTTGCAGGCTATAGCGTTTTAGCCAACGGTGGTTTCCGTGTGAAGCCCTATCTTATCGATCGCGTCACAGATACCGACGGTAAGGTTGTGATGCGCGTGCACAATCCTGCGGCAGGCGATGAGGCCATTCGTACGCTATCTGAGAGAAATGCCTTCATTATGCATACGCTATTAAATGGCGTAATCCGCGAGGGTACAGGGCGTCGTGCCTATCAGGCCTTAAAGCGACCCGATATGGGTGGTAAGACAGGTACGTCAAATAATTCTTATGACGCTTGGTTTGCTGGCTACGCAGGTAAGCTCGTTGCCGTCGGCTGGATGGGTTTCGATCAAATGAAGCCCTTGGGTAATCGCGAAACCGGTGGTGGCTTGGTGCTTCCCATTTGGGTCGACTACATGAAAGACGTTTTAGCAGAGGAGCCGCCTTACAAACGCATTCAACCTTCGAGCGTAGTGCTCATTAACGGCAACTATTACTACGCCGATAGCGTTGATCAGAGCGTGCGCGATGTGCCACTAAATGGCAAGGTAGGCGAGAAGAACTTAGAGCGCGATATCTTACGCGACCAGATTTTCTAAGGTAACGGGCTGAGCTAAGACATAGCTTAGAGCTTGAGATAAAGAGCTCCAGATGGTGGTTTCTTTATCTTTAGAAGAAAGCCACGTTCCATTTTCGTAGAAAAAGCGAGAGCCGCCTGCGCGGCTCGCTAACCAAACTTCGAAAGTTGGCGTGTGCCGATTAATGACAATTTGTTCGCCTGATTCTGTTTCGAGTGTGAGGACGTTTCCTGTGCGACTCGATTCAATGTCAAAATCGAGTTCGTCAACCGCATCTTCGATTTTCGAAAAAAGCTTCTCTGAGAGTTCGTCAAATTCTGCTTCAAGCATCGATTGCCACCTTTTTCTTAAAACGGCGTCTTCCAAGGAACAACTTTCATCCACAAAGGCCGAATCTCTTTTTCCGCATCAAGCGCAATTGCCGGTTTCTCGAGGATTTCCTTTACGGCTAGATCGTTAGCGCTCGGTTCTTTTTTCTCAAAGAGCGTGAAATCAAAAATCGATTTGTCCGATAACTGCGAGGGACTGACGCGTGTCGTACTCATAAAGAGGTTATAGATGCGGCTATCGAAGTTTCTATCCCACTCATTTAGGAGCGCTTTCACTTCTTGCCGCTTTTTATTTTCCGCGGCCCCGCAAAGATGTTTGGGCGCTAAGGGGTACTCACGAATCTTGGCCCACTTAGCCGTCTCATATTCTCGAATGTAGATTAGAGGCCGAATAACAATATTTGTCTTATCGTCACTTCGTAAAACAGGAGGCATCGCTTTGATGCGACCTCCGTAAAACATATTGAGTAAAAGTGTTGAGACAACATCATCCATCTGGTGACCAAGAGCAATCTTTGTGCACTTAAGTTCTCGAGCAACACGATAAAGAATTCCGCGACGCAGTCTTGCGCACAAGGAGCAAACATTTTTTCCCGAAGGGATTAGTCGCTCAACAATGCTATGCGTATCTTGCGATTCGATGTGGTAGGGAATGCCCGTTTTCTTTAAAAATTCCTCAATTGAAGCTGGGTCTGATCCTGGAATATGTTGGTCGATATGAACGGCAAGCAACTCAAAGTGCACAGGGGCGCGCTTTTGTAGCTTTTGGAGTGTTTCAAGTAAGACGTAACTATCTTTTCCGCCACTGATGGCAACAAGGATTTTGTCGCCTTCGACAATCATGTTGTAGTCAAGAATGGCTTGCGCTGTTAAGCGCACGATGCGCTTTTCAAGCTTACGCACGGAAACGGAGGCGTGTGTGTGAACGCCAGGGGCAACTTCGATGGACTTTTTGTTATCCCGATCGTTACGTGCGGTTTTTTCTGTTGTGCTTTTTTGCTGTATTTCCGTCATAGTTTTCTTTGGCGAAAAATTTCAATACCGATGCTTTTGGCTTTCGCAATAGCTTCGGTTTTGCGTGTGGCAATGCGAGTAGCGAAGACGCGTGCATCGCGAAGAATCTCTTTTGCAATGAGATTGGCTAAGGTTTCTTGCAATTCGATGTGACCTAAAAGAAGCGTCTTTTCTATCGCATCAACTGTGGCGCGATAGTCGTAAACAGCGCTTAAGTTATCGATGTCAATAGGAGAATCTTCAACCCAAACATCAACTGAAATAAGCACTTCTTGCGTGTGCTGCTTTTCACTTTCAAGAGCGCCGATTCTTGCTTGAACTTTATAGTCTTCCAAGCGAATACGGCGGCATTTTGTAAGTAGGAATTCTTCAAGTTCTCTCATTTTGAAAGACTCTCTTTTATGGCACTAAGGCGAGCGGCATCAATTCTTTCTTTGATTGCGAATCCTGAAGCTTCTTTTAAAAGGGGTTTAACGTCGACTTGAGAATAGGCAAGGGCAAGCGCTTTAAAGCGTGCGACATTAAAGCTTGGGTGAAAAAACGTCAAAGTTTCAAGGAAGGTTTCAAGGCGCTCAGGTCGTCGAATTAAATCAAAGGCCTGCAATGCAATGAAGTACTCCTGAGCGCTATTGGCTTGCAATACGGGCTCGCGATTACGAATAAAGACGGCTAATGCATCGCTTACTTCGCTTGGGAACTTGTGGCGCTCGCAAAAGTCAGTAAGAAGCGAGGCACTTACATTTGAAAAAAGAATCGAAGCACGAATCGGTAAAGTGGCACCAGTGCCCGCCGCTATGCTAAGAGCACTTCTTAGGTTTTTATCAATAGGAGCCTCAGAAAAGGCGCGAGACCAGTAGCCCGAATCGATAAGAACATCGAGCATTCTTGTAGGGGCAACTTCCATTAGGCCTCGAGAGATTTCTGCAAAGACGCGTTCAGCGACTAAGTGGTCCGTTTCACCAGAAGCAACTAGTTCTTTTACGAGAATTTGAGTTTCAGGAGCGAGCGAAAAATCAGGAAGTCGTGCGGCAAACCGCGCCAAGCGTAAAAGTCGCACAGGGTCTTCAAGGAAGGCCTTGCTTACGTGGCGCAGTGTTTTTGAGGCGATATCCCTTGCTCCCCCGAAAGGGTCGATAAGAGCACCATTTTCGTCTTGAGCAATCGCATTGATTGTGAGATCTCGGCGTGCGAGATCTTCTTCAATCGTAACGTCGCTAGCTGTGTAAAAGCTAAAGCCGTGATAACCGTGACTGGTTTTGCGCTCCGTTCTCGCTAGAGCATATTCTTCGTGTGTTTTCGGGTGCAGAAAAACAGGGAAATCCTTCCCCACGGGAAGAAACCCTTTTTTTATCATCTCCTCGGGGCTTGATCCAACGACAACCCAATCCCTGTCACCGACAGGAACTTTGCGTCCTGCAAGTCGTAAGAGATTGTCGCGAACAGCGCCTCCAACAAGATAGGTTTTCATGCGTCTTTCTTTCCCTGAGCCTTGGTAGTTTCTTTGTGCGTTTTAAGAAATTCCTTGAGCGCTAGACCTGTCGGTGTTTTAAGTTTCGCGATTTCACGAGGCTCGCCTTTACCTACAACGGTGCCGCCTGCTGATCCTCCTTCAGGGCCCAAATCAATAATGTAGTCGGATTCGGCAATGAGATCTAAATTATGTTCGACCACAAGCACAGTATGCCCTGCATCCACAAGGGTATGCAATACGGAAATGAGCTTTTTCACATCGGCCATGTGTAGCCCGACAGTGGGCTCGTCGAAAATGTAGAAAGTTTCGATGCGTCGGTGTGTCCGAATCGATACAACGGCTTTCGAGAGTTCGCTTACGAGTTTGATGCGTTGTGCCTCACCACCAGATAGTGTCGTTGAGGGTTGACCAAGCTTTAAGTAGCCAAGCCCCACGTCTTGTAATAGCTGTAACTTTTTCGCGATAGCCCGATTTGTTTCAAAAACTGGGAGCGCTTCATCCACACTCATTTGCAAAATGTCCCCGATGGAGTATCCGTGCCAGAGAGCGGTTAAGGTTTCTTCATTAAAGCGAGAGCCCTTACACGCCTCACAGGTTTGCTTCATATCGGGTAAGAAATTCATCTCAATAGTGATTTGACCTTGACCGCCGCAAACAGGGCAATTGCCTTCATCGACATTAAAAGAAAACCGTGAAACGCCCCAGCCGTGCTCTTTGGCTGTAGTGGTTTCAGCAAATAGTTGGCGAATAGGCGTGTAAAGACCGACATAGGTCGCAGGGCACGAACGTGGCGTTTTTCCAATCGGAGTCTGATCGACTTCAAGCACACGTTGAATCGACTTGTATCCTGAGAGCGATCTGCAGTTTGTCGGTTCGAATTTTTTAGCTCCCTTAGTGCGCTGTGCTTCAACGGCCGCTTTTAAGTTCGGCAAAAGCACACTTCGCGCCAAGGTGGATTTTCCTGAACCAGAAACTCCTGTAACCGCAATGAGTCGACCGAGAGGAAAGCGTACTGTCAGTTCTTTTATGTTATGTAAGGTCGCTTTTGAAAGGGTAATGCCTGGGGTGACAACGTTAACGGGATGTCTTGCAAGCCCTGTGTGAGATAAGGGGTGTTTGAGGAATTGTCCTGTGACGCTTTCTTTACAGGAGGCGACTTCCTTTAATGTTCCTTCTATGACAAGAGATCCGCCACGGCTACCTGCGCCTGGCCCAATATCCACAATGTGATCGGCATGACGAATCATGTCTTCGTCATGCTCGACAACAATGACGGTGTTGCCTTTTTCTTTTAGGGAAATAAGACTCGAGATGAGTCGGTCATTGTCTCTTGCGTGCAATCCAATTGTTGGCTCATCGAGGACGTAACAAACGCCTTGCAAGTTATTGCCTAGTTGCGAAGCAAGCCGAATGCGCTGTGCTTCGCCTCCAGAGAGTGTTGGAGCGCTTCGGTCCAAAGTGAGATAACCGAGTCCCACTTCGTTTAAAAAGCGCAGTTTGGAAAGGATTTCTTTAATGGGCGCTTGCCCGATGGCTTTCTCGCGTCCGGTAAGTTCCATCGAAGAAAACACCTCAAGGGCTTTCTCAACGGTAAGCGCCGTGACCTCACCAATGCGCCAATTCTTGAAGCGGAAAGATCTAGCAAAGGAATTTAGCCGCTCTCCGTGGCAACTTGGGCAGACGATTAAATCCATTGTGATTTTTTCTGCTTGATTCACATCAAAGTCATCCTGCTGCCAAACAAAAATCTTTCCTAGGCCGTCACATTTCGGACACCAACCCAAAGAGCTGTTGTAAGAAAATAGGAGCGGATCGGGCTCAGGAAAGCTTTTGCCGCATTTAGGACAAGCGCGTTTGACAGAAAAGGTTCGGTGGCTTTCGCTGTCTTCTCCTGAGACGTTTTTCATCGGAAAGTACACATCCATCAGACCATCGCCGCGATTAAGCGCACGAGAGATGGCATGACGCAGTTCTTCTTCGTGCTCTGAATCTACTGTTAATGTGGCAATAGGAGCCTCAATCGTGTGTTGTGAATAACGGGTAAGAGGAGGGATGTGTTCTGTGCTGAGCCATTTGCCGTCAACACGTAATTTTGTAATGCCCGAGCTTTGAGCCTGATGGAAAACTTCGATGTAACTGCCTTTGCGGTCGCGAACAATGGGAGCCGTGAGAGTCACGGTTTTACCCGAAAGAGATTTCAACAAAGAAGAGAAAATAGATTCTCGCGTTTGTGGTTCAACAGGGATGTTGCAATCTGGGCAATACTGCACACCAAGCTTGGCATAAAGTAGTCTCAAATACTGCTGAATCTCCGTTTGTGTCGCAACGGTTGATTTGTAGCCACCTTGGCTTACGCGTTGCTCGATAGCCACAGTTGGTGCAATTCCGACAAGCGCATCAATATCGGGAGCGGCCGCAGGCTGCACCATTGAACGGGCATAGGCATTAAACGTTTCCAAATAACGGCGTTGACCTTCAGCGAAAATGACACCGAAAGCAAGCGTGGATTTGCCAGAACCCGAAATGCCCGTGACGACAGAAAGCTTTCTTCTCGGGATGACAACATTGATATTTTTTAGATTGTTTTCTCGTGCGCCAAAGACTCCTAAATCACCTGCGCGAGCCTTACGCCAAACCGACTGCATCGAGCGTCCCATTTCTTTGGGTTTGGGAGCGGGTTTAGCAAAAAGGCCAGTCATCGTAAGACTGGGATCAAGGCGCGTTTTGCGGTAGGCAGCTAATGCAAGGCCAGTCCAAGTCTTTTCTTTTGCGATGGCCTCGGGCGTTCCTGTGGCTACGATTTCGCCTCCTTTGTCGCCCCCTTCGGGACCTAAGTCAATGACCCAATCGCTCGCGTCAATCACATCGAGGTTGTGCTCAATCAAAACGACAGTGGCTCCCGATTGCGTTAGGCGACGCAAAGCAGAAAGGAGTTTGGCGATATCGTCAAAGTGAAGGCCCGTAGTCGGTTCATCAAGGATATAAAGATGGCCTTCTGCAGCAGTCATCGACTTGGATTTTGCGAGTTCTCCTGCTAGTTTGATGCGCTGCGCTTCGCCGCCCGAGAATGTCGGAAGCGGTTGCCCGAGTTTGATGTAGCCCAAACCCACGTCTTCAAGGGGCATCAAGGCTTGCACAATATCGATATTTTTATCAAAGTATCGAAGCGCTTCGGACACCGTCATATCCAAAATGTCAGCAATGGAACGTTCTTCTTTGCCGTCGCAATTGATGGTGACTTCAAGGATTTCTGGCCGATAGCGTTTCCCGCCGCAATCTGGGCAGCGTAAATACACATCGCTTAAAAATTGCATTTCCACGTGCTCGAAACCTGAACCCTGACAGGTGGGGCATTGGCCGAGCTCGGAATTAAAGCTAAAGTGACCAGCGGTGTAGTCTCTGTCGCGCGCTTTTTGTGTGTTAGCAAAAATCTTACGAATACCATCGAAGGCACCGACATAAATCGCTGGCGTGGAACGTGTTGTTTTTGAAATCGCGCTCTGATCGATGATGTGCACGTCACGCAGTTCTTCTTGCCCGCGAAGGGATTCGTAGGCAGGCTTTGGTGCAGCGCGTCTAAAGTAGCGTTCAAGTAAAGGAAAGAGCGTATCGACAACGAGTGTGGATTTGCCTGAACCTGAAACCCCCGTGACGGTTGTGATGCAATTGAGAGGAAAGCGCACATCAATGCTTTTGAGATTGTGTTCGGCAGCTCCCGTAATCTCAAGCCACTTGGTGTTTTCCGTCGGAGGTGTTTGCTGTAAGTTAGTCGCAATGGACTTTGCGCCACTTAGATATTGGCCTGTAAGAGAGGGGGCACTTCGAAGTTCAGTGGGCGTCCCGTCAAAAACAATTTGGCCGCCGTTCATTCCAGCGCCCGGTCCCATATCGACAATGCGATCTGCGGCAAGCATCACTTGTGGATCGTGTTCGACAACGACAAGGGTGTTACCGGCGTCCCTTAAGTTTTCTAAGAGAGAATTGACGCGGTCCATGTCTCTTGGGTGCAACCCCACAGAGGGTTCATCAAGAACAAAGAGCGTATCCACCAGATTGGTGCCAAGCGCTGTTGTGAGATTGACGCGTTGAATTTCTCCACCAGAAAGGGTGCGGCTTTGCCTATCGAGCGTGAGGTATCCAAGCCCCACATTCATAAGGTAACTTAAGCGCGTGCGAATCTGGCTCACAATAAGGGTCGTTGCCTCATCGAGCTTTTCTTTGGCAAAAATGTCAAAGAACTTTTGAAGCTCTGAAATCGGCAAAAGCATCAAGTCATAAAGCGTAAGCCCTGGGATATTTTGGATATTCTTTTTTATCCCTGCTGCTTCAGGAGGCAAAAATCGATGCCGCAGCCCTAGGGCTTTATCGGCTGCTTCGCGGCTACCGATGCGCCACAGAAGCGAGGTAGGTTTCATGCGCGAACCACCGCACTCAGGGCAGGGCTGATAGGTGCGATAGCGGGAAAGCAACACGCGAATCGGCAGGTTGTAGGACTTACTTTCAAGGTAATCGAAAAAGCGTCGCACTCCTGGCCACTGATTTGCAAAGCTCCCGTTCCAGTTGGGCTCACCCTCAATAATCCATGTTTTCATCCAATCGCAAAGATCGGCAAAGCGATGATACGTTGGGATTCTTCGTTTAGCTGCATGGCTAAGTAATGCTTTTTGCCATTCTTCATAGGCGCCCCCTTTGGCCCAAGGACGAATGCATCCGTCTTTTATCGATAGATAGGGGTCGATAACAAGATCCATATCAATATCGATGATTCGGCCAAAGCCGTGGCAAACAGGGCAAGCGCCAAGCGGAGAGTTAAAACTAAAAAGCGCCGAGCTCGGTTTGGAGTAGGCAATGTCACAGGCCGCACAGGTAAGGCCTGCCGCATAGGGCCAGAGCGCTTCTGTCCCGTCTTCGGATAATGCATGAACAGCAAATTTATTGGCGTAGTCGCCGCGACCGCTTTTTAGTGCGGTTTCGATTGCTTCAAGCGCTCGAGATTGTTCGGCTTTTGAGGCACGAAAGCGGTCGACAACGACGGAAAGAAGAGTGCCATCGCGGGTTGTTCTTTCTGCGTGAATGCGGGTAAAGCCTTGAGAAGAAAGCGCGTTAAGCACAAAGTCACGCGTCAGTTTCTTGGAAAAAAGAACATCAAACGTGATGACAAGTCGCGGGTCGCCTGCTCTTTGTGCCCGCACCTTGATGTCTTCCCACATATCAAAGGCGCTTTTCACGTTGACGGGTTCACCGCAGGAGCGACAGAAAAGGTGGGAGGCGCGAGAAAAAAGAAGCTTTAAGTGATCGTTAATCTCTGTCATCGTCCCAACTGTTGATCGAGACGTGCGAACAGCGTTACTTTGATTGATGGCAATCGCAGGAGGAATGCCCTTGATGCTATCAACGTCAGGCTGATCGCGACGATCGAGGAACTGTCTGACGTAGGCGCTAAAGGTTTCAACGTAGCGCCGCTGGCCTTCTGAGTAAAGAGTGTCAAATGCAAGAGAGCTCTTTCCTGATCCAGAGGGGCCCGTAATCACAGTCCACGTGTAGGGCTCAATATCAAGATTGAGATTTTTTAAGTTGTTTTGACGAGCTCCTCGAATTTGAATCGTGTCGGCTACTCTTTTTGTGGTCTCGTTTTTTTTCATATCGGTTAGGCACCAGGTGCGGCCCAGCACGGGCAAGGTTCTTGGTAAAGGCGTTTGTCAGAAAGTCGCACAGCAGATAGCGCTCCACCCCAGAGGCACCCTGTGTCAACAGCGATGGTGTCTTTGCGTAAAACAAGGCCTAACATCGACCAGTGGCCAAAGCAGATGGGCTTTTTCACAAGCCTCGGCGCTTCAAACCAAGGTAGGTCTCCTGCGGGCATTTTCGCAAGACCTTCTTTGACGCTAAAGTCAGGCGTGAGGTCGCTTTTTAAAAAGCGCGTACGCGTAAAGGCATTAAGAATGCCACGCAATCGTGCGTCTCCTGTGAGGCTATCGCAAAAGATGTCATTGCCGTACATGTGTTGGAGGGCTTTTTTCCAGCCCGTACCCGTAAGCTGTTCTGAGGCTTCTGTAGCGAGGCTAAGCGCTTTTTCAAGACTCCACTGTGGAGGAATCCCTGCGTGAACAAAAAGCGTTTTTTCTGTATCAAGTACAAGCGGTTGAGAGGCAAGCCAATCTAAAAGCTCTTCGCAGTCGGGTGCTTCAAGAATCTCTGTAATCGTGTCGTGAGCCGAAGGGGTTTTCCCAGTGGCTGCTACCGCAAGTAAATGCAAATCGTGATTGCCAAGAATAATTTTGGCGCGTTGTGTGTCACAAAGCTCTTTAACAAAGCGAAGCGTTTTCAGTGAATCCGGTCCCCGATTCACAATGTCACCAAGAAAGATAAGGGGCGAAGCGGCAGGGAGCTGCTCTAAAAGCCCAGTGAGGCTTTCAAAACAACCCTGAAGATCACCTATTGCTATCAAACTTTCTTTGCAATCCATGCTCGTGAAGTTCACACAAAGGAAAACGCCAATTTGAAACCGAGACTGTTACCTCGGAGGCTGTTAAACTGCCTAAGCTAAAACGCAGATGCGTTTACTAAGATTAACCGCCCATTTTATCCGAGAGACTTACTGTTGGGGGAGAAGAAATGAAACCAGTTCGTAAGGTCGTATTTCCTGTCGCAGGATTAGGAACACGCTTTTTGCCAGCGACGAAAGCTATGCCTAAGGAAATGCTTCCTGTTGTCGATAAGCCTCTGATTCAGTATGCCGTCGAAGAGGCCGCTAGGGCTGGTGTCACAGAGATGATTTTTATTACGGGTAAAACCAAACGCTCGATTGAAGATCATTTCGATCACAACGGGGAGCTTGAAGCAGAATTAGCCAGTAAAGGAAAAGACGATCTCTTGAGAATCGTTCAAGAAATCGCTCCCATGGGCGTTAACTTTATCTACATTCGCCAGCCCGCGCCTTTAGGGCTTGGGCATGCGGTCCTTTGTGCTGAACCCGTTGTTGGGGATGACCCCTTTGGTGTGATTTTGGCCGACGACTTAATCGATGCCCATCGTCCGGTTTTAGGGCAACTTATTGAGGCGCGACGCACGGCTAACGGCGGAAACGTTTTAGCTGTTCGCGATGTTGCTCCCGATGAAACCCAAAAGTACGGTATTGTGGGTGTGGAAAATGAGAGCGATTCCACAACACGCGTGCATGCGATTGTGGAAAAGCCAGCGCCAGAGGTTGCTCCTTCACATTTAGCCGTGATTGGTCGCTATGTGCTTGAGCCGGAAATTTTCGATGCCCTGCGCCACGTGCAAAAAGGCGCAGGCGGAGAAATCCAATTAACAGATGCTATCGCTGAGCTTTTGGAGAAAACACCCACGTATGCACATCGCTTTGAGGGCGAACGGTTCGATTGCGGTGATAAACAAGGGTTCTTGGACGCAACAGTGCATTACGCACGGCAGGCTGGATACAAGATTGTCTAACTAGCCACGAATGCGTTTTAAAAGCGCTGTTGTTGAGCGTTGATGCTCAAAAGCAACAGTGACGACCTTTGCTTCCCATTGAGAGACAAGTTTGGCCTCAGGCAAATCTTCAATGCGATAGTCCCCGCCCTTTACATAGATATCAGGGTGCGCCTCTTCAATGACCTTTAAGGGGACTTTATCTTCGAAAACAACAACAAGGTCAACACTTTCAAGGGCGGCGAGAATCGCTGCGCGATCTTCTTGCGTGTTAATCGGACGATCATCGCCTTTACCGAGCATTTTGACAGAGGCATCGGAATTTACAGCAACGATGAGACTTTCCCCGAGGGAGCGCGCTTGGGCTAGATACGTCACATGTCCGCGATGCAATACATCGAAGACGCCATTGGTCATCACCACAGGGTGTGGCAAGGCTTTAGCGCGCTCTTTGAGTTCAGAAAAAGTAACGATTTTCTTCTCGAATTCTGGGGTTGGAAGGTGTTTGGCCATGGGTGAATCCTCTTTTTTTCGCATTTTAAGGAAACTTTTCGCTTGATTTTTTCTAAATGACGCTATATAGTTCCGACTCCTTTGGGGGTTTAGCTCAGCTGGGAGAGCGCTTGCATGGCATGCAAGAGGTCAGCGGTTCGATCCCGCTAACCTCCACCAAATTTAAGGTCCCTATCGTCTAGAGGCCTAGGACACAACCCTTTCACGGTTGGTACAGCGGTTCGAATCCGCTTAGGGACGCCAAACGTCGAAGAAACCGGAGTCTAGTTAGGCCTTCGGTTTTTTTATGGCCAAAAGCGCCAAAGACTCGGATTAACAGAAATCCAAAATAGATTCATACGTAAGGAAAACGCCATGGACAGCAAGCCCTTTGACCGTTTTAACGACAAACCTCCGAGACGTGACCGTCGCGAAGGTGGCTTCGGTCGTCGTGATGACCGATTCGATTCAAGACCACGGCGTTTTGCTAACGACGACCGCTTCGATGATGACGGTTTCCGAGGCGACCGTTTTGCAGACCGCAGAGATCGCTTTGATGACCGTCGTGGTTCACGCGATCGTTTCGGCGGTGAAAGTCGTGACCGTCGTTTTTCAGACCGTGGTGCTTCATTTAACCGTCCTCCCAAGCGTACCTCTTTTAGTAAGCAATCAGGTCCTAGAGCCCGTGCCTTTGAAAAGCATCGCTATACAGACCACGCGGCTTTTGTAAAGACCGCCACTGTGCGACTTGACCCAGATGTGGCACAAGCCTTCCGTTCTTCAGAGGCCGTGAATGCCGCACTTCGTGCGCTACTTCAAGCCGCTTCTCACATTGAAGCGAAAAAAGAAACTGAAGTAACAGAGAACTTAGAAGCTCAGGAAGTGAAAGAAGAGGTTTCTTTAGAGGCTTCCGAAGAAGAAACAGAAAACGTCGAACTTTCCGAAGAAAGCAAGACAGAAGATTCAAACTCTGAGAGCCATTAACGCAAGGTCTTGGAGTAAGAAGAAAGAGGTCCACTTTATCTAGTGGCTCTCAAAACCAAATTTCAAGGGAAAACATGGAAGTTCGGTCTTGTTTTCGCTTGATTTTTCGGTTGACAACCAACAAGGTGCGTGTCATAATGCGCACCTTTCCACGCAAGTGAGAAATCGGCGTGTGCCTTTTTTTGAGGTAAACGCTTTTCTTAGAACAAAAAGGCTTCGTCTACCGAAGTGATTCGGGCGCGGGGCGATGCGAGGTATTAATACTATGTATGCAATTTTCAAAGCTGGCGGCAAACAGTACCGTGTGAGCGTCGGCGACACAGTGAGAGTTGAGACAATCAGCGCCGAAGTCGGTGCACAGGTTGCTCTCGATCAAGTTCTCGCAGTCAGTGATGACGCAGGACTTAAGGTTGGAACCCCCGTTGTTGCGGGTGCACAAGTTGTTGCAACAGTTGTTGCTCACGGCCGTGCAGACAAGGTTCGTATTTTCAAGTTCCGTCGTCGTAAGCACTCTATGAAGAGTGGCGGACATCGTCAGAACTACACAGAGCTCAAGATCGACGAGATCAAGGCGGCATAATTCATTAACGTTAGCGAAGAGGATAAGACAAAATGGCACATAAAAAAGGTGGCGGCTCAACCCGCAACGGTCGCGATTCCCAAGCTCAACGTTTGGGCGTGAAGGTTTTTGGTAACGCAATGGTTAGCGCTGGCAACATTATTGTTCGTCAACGCGGCACGCAATTCCATGCTGGCGATAACGTCGGTATGGGACGTGACCACACGCTTTTTGCGAAGGTCGATGGAACAGTTGCCTTTGAAGTCAAAGGTAAGCGTAACCATCAGTTTGTGAAGGTTGTCCCGTTCGCTGCGTAATTCGCGCGCGACGATAATTCTTCATAACAAAACCGAGAGGCCCCGCGCGCTTTTCTTTGTAGAGAGCTACAAAGCAAAGACGACACGGGGCTTTTTCTTGTCTCTAGTTAAAAAGGTGTCAACGTGAAGTTCGTTGATGAAGCAAGAATTGAGGTTCAAGGCGGAAATGGCGGCAATGGTGCGGCTAGTTTTCGTCGTGAAAAATTTATCCCCAAGGGCGGACCCGATGGCGGCGACGGTGGTCGTGGTGGCTCGGTCTATGTTTTAGCCGACCGCAATCTCAATACGTTAATTGACTATCGCTATGCACGTAAGTTCTTTGCCAAAAATGGCGAGAACGGCAGAGGCGCTGATTGCTTTGGTGCAGGAGCCGAAGACATTGTTCTGAAGGTCCCTGTTGGAACGCTTGTTATCGATGAAACAACTGGCGAAACGGTTGCCGATTTAACCAAACATGGCGAAAAAGCACTCGTAGCTCAGGGCGGAAAGGGCGGCCTTGGAAACCTTCACTTTAAGTCAAGCACGAATCGCGCTCCACGCCAGGCAACAAAAGGCGAGCCTGGGCAATACCGTGCTCTTCATTTGGAATTAAAGGTTTTAGCCGATGTGGGACTTCTCGGAATGCCTAATGCGGGTAAGTCCACATTTATTAGCGCTGTTTCCAATGCACGTCCTAAGGTTGCTGATTACCCCTTTACAACGCTTGTTCCGCATTTAGGCGTTGTACGAGTCGGAAACGAACAGAGCTTTGTTCTTGCCGATATCCCAGGGCTCGTTGAGGGAGCGGCAGAGGGTGCTGGTCTTGGTCACTTATTCTTGCGGCACTTATCACGCACAAGTCTTTTGCTGCACGTGATTGATTGTGCACCGCTAGACCCAGAAGTTGACCCTGTGGCGCAAGCTCGGGCGCTCGTGAAGGAACTTGAAAAATATAACCCGGAGCTAGCTCAAAAGCCACGTTGGATTGTTTTAAACAAGATTGACCTTCTTCAAGAAGAGAAAGACGAGAAAATCGCACAATTCAAAAAAGAACTCGCGAGCGACGGCCGACCTTTCTTTGTGATGAGTGCTGCTACGCGCGTTGGCACACAAGAACTCATCAACGCAATCGCAACAGAGCTTGACACAGCGAAAAAGAAAGCCAAAGAAGAAGAGATTCGAGCCGAAGAGGATGTCCGCTTTACGCCAGAAACAGAGGAGTAGCGAAATGACAGAGTCTGTTTTAAAGGGCGCACGCCGTGTTGTGATTAAGGTCGGAAGTGCCCTCGTTACAAATGACGGTAGAGGGCTAGATCGCAGGGCGATTGCCAATTGGGCTCGCCAAATCGCTGCCTTACAAAAAGACGGGAAAGAAGTCATTTTTGTGAGTTCTGGCGCTATCGCCGAAGGCGTGTTGCGCCTTGGTTGGGAAAAGCGGCCGAGTGCGGTTTCTCAGTTGCAGGCTGCGGCGGCTGTCGGCCAAATGGGACTTGCTCAGGCCTACGAAGAAAGCTTTTCTTCTTACGGCATTAAAACGGCTCAGATTCTTTTAACGCATGCCGATTTAGCAGATCGCGAGCGCTACCTTAATGCGCGAGCCACACTAACCGAATTAACGGCGCTTAATGTGGTTCCTGTGATTAACGAAAACGATACGGTTATCACAGACGAAATCAAAGTAGGTGACAACGACACCTTGGGTGCTTTGGTCACAAACTTAGTTCTTGCTGACGTTCTGGTGATTCTGACAGATCAAAAAGGGCTTTATACCGCAGATCCTAGGAAAGACCCGACAGCAACATTTGTCGCAAGAGCTCGCGCAGGAGACCCTGCGCTAGAAAAGATGGCAGGAGGAGCGGCTAGTGCTCTTTCTAAAGGCGGCATGATTACAAAGATTCTTGCTGCAAAACGCGCCGCACACTCGGGAGCAGCAACAATCATTGTTTCAGGTCGTGAAGAAGATGTCTTAATCCGTATGGCCTCAGGCGAGGCGCTTGGCACTGAGCTTTTAAGCGAAGATGCCCCAATGCACGCAAGAGAGAAATGGATTGCCGATCACTTGCGTAGTGACGGCGCTGTCGTTGTCGATGCGGGAGCAGAAAAAGCACTCTGTGAGCGCCACACGAGCTTACTTCCTGTTGGAGTGAAGTCGGTTTTAGGTGAATTCTTGCGAGGCGATGTAATCTCGTGCATCAATAGTGAAGGAAAAGAAATCGCTCGCGGCATCGCTAACTACTCTTCAGGTGAGGCGCGTCAAATCGCTGGTGTTCGTTCCGAGGATATCGGGAAAATCTTAGGCGTTGTAGCGCACCCCGAAGTGATTCATAAAGACAATCTCACGCTCATAGGCTAAAGAAATGACAGATCCATTCAAAAATCTTATTTTTAAGGGTGATGCTTTATACGACGGCTATGTTTCCAATAGCAAAATGATTTGCCACATAAAAAATGGCGTTCTCTACAAAGGCGCATTAACTTCCCGAAGTTACGCTGTGGCGCTCGTTAAAGACGGAAAGATTTACGATGGGGATATGGCGGTCTCTAGAAACTTAAAGGGCCATCTTAAAGGGGAGGCGGTTTACGCCGGGAGCATTGCTCGCAATAATTCGGTTGTTCTGATGCAAAAGGGATCTAAGCTTTATCTTGGAAACATTCCAAAAATATCCGCTGAAATCGATCGCATCAAGGGGACAGAAGATTTGGATTTGGCAACATACACCGCTTTAATCCATTACTTTATTTCTCCGATTTTAAATCTCTAGTTTCGGATGCGAAAAGACGCCGTTTTAAGCGCAGATAGACACTATCGGTATAGTCTTACTCGTGAGTGGGATAGAGAAAAGCCGAAGGTCCTTTTTATTGGACTAAACCCATCGACGGCTGACGAAACTGAAGACGACGCAACGATTCGGCGCTGCATCGGATTTGCAAAGCGCTGGGGGTACGGGGCAATTCTTGTGGGAAATCTCTTTGCGATTCGCTCGAAAAGCCCTGCCACAATCTATAGCGCCAAAGATCCCGTTGGCCCTGAAAACGATGCCTTTCTCTTGAAAATGGCTTCTGAGGCAACGCTCATTGTTGCGGCTTGGGGTAACGACGGTGGCTTTCGCAATCGGTCAGCAGAAGTCAAAAAACTTTTCCCCAATATGATGTGCCTCGGGATAAACAAAACGGGCGAACCCAAGCACCCGTTATATGTCAGAGCCGAGCAAGAGCCCATCGCACTTGAGGAAAAGCCGCTATGAGCCACCCGCGTAGCCGTTTTGTCTCCACGCTTCAAAAACGGTGATGGCCACAGCGTTACTTAAATTTAACGAGCGATTTCCTGGCACCATCGGAAGGCGGATACGCTGAGTCGATGGAAAGGAATTACGAATCTCGTCTGGCAACCCGTGGCCTTCGCTACCAAAGATGAGCCAATCGCCAGGGAGAAACTTCATTGTCGAAAAGATGCTCGAACCTTTCGTTGTCATCGCAAACATGCGTTCGCGGTTGGGATTGGCGTCTTTTAAAAAAGCTTCCCAACTTTTGTGCACGCTCATCGTTGTCATCTCGTGGTAATCGAGACCGGCACGAATAAGGTGCTTATCGTCAACAGAAAAACCCAAAGGTTCGACGAGATGAAGTTTGCAGCCCGTGTTAGCGCACAGGCGAATGATATTTCCCGTATTAGGCGGGATCTCTGGATAAACAAGAACAACGTTAAACATCGATAGTTTCTGAATTTGGATTGCTCGGTTTGCCCGAGAGCATACTCTCACGCATCTTGGCAAGAGCCTTCTTTTCAATTTGACGAATGCGCTCGGAGGAAACGCCAAGTTCTTTAGCAAGTTCCTGAAGCGTCATGGGAGCTGTGTTTCCGTCTGCGTCTTCAGCAAGCCAGCGCGCTTCAATTACGCGCCGCGAGCGAGCATCTAAGCTTGCGAGCGCTTCTTTTAATTTGGCCTTTGTGTGGCTTTCTGTGTCTTTTTGCTCAACTTCTTCTAGTGGCGTGGGTTCTTCGCTTGCAAGATAATCCTCGGGAGCAAAATCAGCGTCTTCGTTTTCGCTTGAAGTGCCTTGCATCGAAAGGTCCGCTCCTCCCATACGCTGCTCCATCTCGAAAACTTCTTCTGGCTTCACATCAAGCGTTTGCGCGATTTCTTTCGCCTCTAGTGTCGTAAGCGCCTTATCGCTTTCTTTCATCTGCCGCAAATTAAAGAAAAGTTTTCTCTGATTTTTTGTTGTCGCAACTTTGACTAAACGCCAATTGCGCACAACATAATCTTGAATCTCCGCGCGAATCCAATGCACGGCAAAGCTCATCAAACGCACGCCCTTATCTGGGTCGTAATGTTTGACCGCTTTCATAAGCCCAATATTGCCTTCTTGTATGAGATCGGCGTGCGGTAATCCGTAGCCAAGATAGCCACGTGCGACAGAAACCACAAGACGCAAGTGGCTCAAAATAAGTTTTTGTGCCGCCGTTAAATCGTTTTCATCGCGAAGTTTGACCGCGAGGGAATGTTCTTCTTCGGGCGTAAGGACGGGAGCCGCGTTTGCCGCGCGAATATACGCATCGATGTCACCTAAACTCGGTGGCAAAAGCGCAGGAACATTGGCGCGATAGGGCACAAGAGCAGCGCTAGAGCGAGCCTTAGCGGGCTCACTCTTAAGGGGCTTTTCTTTTGAAATCGCGTCTGAACTCATAGCAACGTGCACTCTATCACGGACGATTGACTCACAATTGAAATAAATCGTATCAGATTGTGCTTTCTCGTTTGAGGGCTTCACGCGTGGCTAAGTCACCCACAATCGCTCCAAGACAAGCAGCTAAAAACACAAACAAAGCACAAGAGGCAACGCTAGGCATTGTCAGTTGCAGGGTTATCGAATAAAGCGAAGCAAAGTTGGCAATCGGTTCAGCAAGCAATCCAATACCCAACCGTGTTACGGCAAGGCTCACAAGTGCCGAGCATCCGAGCGTAATAAAGCCACGCCAAATGTAGGGGCGTTTAATAAAACTCGGATAGGCACCAAAAAGGTGAAGCGCTCGAATTTCAGCCATGCGAGCCGCAGTTGTTAAGCGAACAGAGGCTGCAATCACGAGTAACACAAGGATGCAGACAATGGTTCCCAAAATGCCTGCAAAAATTGTCAGCGCCCGAACAAGCGCTCCCATGTGTAAGGCCCATTTGTCGTCATAGGCAACGGAATCGACTTCAGGAAGTTTTTCAATTGCTGTGGCAAGCGCTTTTATTTGTGCGCTTGTGGCAGTTTTCTTACAGGTTGCAATCACCAAATCAGGCAAGGGATTGGATTTTGTTTGTTTCGATTGGATGCCAAGGCTTGCGTTAACCGAAGCAAGGGCTTCTTTTTTCGAAATGATGCGCACACTATCGATAGCAGGCGAGGAAGCAATCTTTTGAGAAAGCGCCTCAATTGTTTTATCTCCAGCGCTACGCTGCGCAAAAACGGTAATTTCTGTGACAAGCGCCACCGTCGATAAGGGCTGCGAAAGAGACCACGCAAGAGTACCCAAGAAAAGCGGAATGCTTAGCGTAAAACCAGCGAGCGCTAGGGCGAGAGAAAACTGACCGAACGCACCAAAGATGCCACGCATCGTGCGAGAAAAAGCCCAACGCCATGCAGGAAGCACACTCATCGTGAAATTCCTCCTGGGGCAAGTTGTATGGCTCGACACGCTACTGAGCTCGGAGCAAGCTCCAAGTGCGAGGCTAGGATAATCGCGACCCCGTACAAAGAAAAGGTTCCAAGTAAATCCATGAGGATTTGCGCATTATCCACATCAAGGTTTGCTGCGGGTTCGTCAGCCAAAATAAGAACAGGGTGATTGACAACGGCGCGCGCTAAGCACGCGAGTTGCTTTTCGCCAGCGGAAAGCTTACTCGGTAAAAGACTTGCTAACTTACTAATTCTGCATTTATCTAAAGCGGCTTCGGCGCGATGGCGAGCCTCCTTGTACGATTCCCCAGCGGCAATCGTAGGAAGCATGACGTTTTCAAGGATGGAGCAATCCTCTAAAAGAAGTCCGCCTTGGACCATGATGCCCATTGTGCGGCGCATCCAAAGAAGCTGCTTGGCGCTAAAGTCGTTAATGACTTCGCCTGCGATACGAACTTCGCCAGAGCTGGGGCGTACGAGACCAGCAATAAGGCGCAGTGCCAAGGATTTGCCCGATCCCGTGGGGCCGTGTAATGAGACAAACTCGCCTCGCGTCACGTTGAAATTTAATGGCGGAATCGGGTGCACGTCTGGAAATTCACAGACGGCATTGACTAATTCAACAAGCGGCGCATTGATCATGCGTGGCTATCCTCGTCAATTCCAAGTAAAGCATTGGCAAAGTCTTTAGCGCAAAAGACCTGCAAATCATCAATTTGTTCACCAACGCCAACAAAATAAATCGGAAGGGGCTTTTCTTTTCTTTCTTCACACAAGGCAAGTAAAACGCCGCCTTTGGCACTACCATCGAGCTTTGTGACGATAAGGCCTGTGAGACCTACGGCTTCGTCGAAAGCCTTCACTTGCGCTAGAGCATTTTGTCCTGTCGTTCCGTCAACCACAAGAATCACTTCGTGCGGGGCGCCAGTCATCGCTTTATCTGCCGCACGCCGAATGCGGGAAAGTTCTGCCATCAAATGCGTTTGTGTTGGAAGGCGTCCTGCGGTATCGGCGATAGCCACATCAATGCCGCGAGAGTTAGCGGCGTGAATTGCATCAAAGGTCACAGCCGCTGGGTCGCCCCCAGTTTGTGCGATGACATCGATCTTATTTCTGTCGCCCCAGACATCAAGTTGCTCACGAGCGGCAGCACGAAACGTATCGCCTGCGGCAAGTAAAACTGTCTTATTTTGATTGGCAAGCCAACGAGCAAGTTTTCCAATCGAGGTTGTTTTTCCTGCGCCATTGACCCCGACCATCATTAAAACGAGGGGCTTAGCTTTGGTTATATCCAAAGAAACTTCGGCCTTCTTAAGGCGCTCAGCGATCTCGTCTCTTAGCGCTAAGCGCACCTCTTCACGGGTGCGAAGCCCTTTGAGGCGAACACAATCGCGCAAACGCTTTAAGATATCTGTCGTGGCTCGCACGCCAATATCGGCGGCGATAAGCGACTCTTCGAGCTCGTCGAAAAAATCCTCGTCGATTACAGCGCCAGAAAAAAGGCCAGCCAGATGAATTCGGGAGCGCTCTAGCCCCTGTTTTAAACGTGAAAATAAACCCATTGACAAGAAAAACCGATGAAAAATTTAGCCCAAAATCGGCAGAAAAAATCCAACGCAAGTTTAGCAACCCGCAAGACGAGCGAGGGAGTCGTGCGGATTGTAAGTGGGCTTTTTCGTCAAACTCCAATTAAGGTCCTGAATCTTGAAGGATTGCGCCCGACTCCGAATCGCGTAAGAGAAACGTTTTTCGATTGGATTTTCTATTTCGCAGGCGGCTGCGATGAAAAGAGCGTGTGCGATATGTTTTCTGGTAGCGGCGCATTAAGTTTAGAGGCCGCAAGCCGCGGAGCAAAACGTGTTCTTGCCATAGAAAAGAATCGCAAAGCCGCTCAAAGTATTAAAGAAGTGGTTTTGCGCTTAAATGCTGCAGATTGCGTTGAAGTCCTTTGCGCGGATGCCTTTACTGTATTAGAGAACCGAGAGGAGAAGTTTGACATTATCTTTGTCGATCCTCCGTTTGCGCGTCACTTGCAACTCAAAGCCCTTGAAGCGGCCAAAGTGCATCTTAAAGAGACAGGATTGCTCTTTTTAGAAAGCGACGCTCAAATCACAGAAGAATCGTTTGAAGCGGCTCGATTTGCGCTTTTGCGTCAGTCCAAGGCAGGAAATGAGTGGTTTTTTGTCCTTAAACCGCTTTTTCCGTAAAATGGTTGTTTCTGAATGATTTGAGGACGGCATGACCAGTGCAGTTTTCCCAGGAACGTTCGATCCGATGACTTTGGGCCATATGGATTTGTTGCGTCGGGCAACTGGACTTTTCGATAGCGTGATTGTGGCTGTCGCTGAAAGCGAACAAAAGCATACCTTGCTTACCCATCAGGAGCGTATCGAGTTAACGCGAGAATTAACCTCAGAAATGACTGGGGTTCGCGTTGAAGGTTTTACGGGGCTGCTTCGGGATTTCGTTCTCAGTCAGGGCTCGCGCGTTGTCATCCGCGGCGTGCGGTCGATTGAGGATTTTTCGGATGAATGCCAGATGGCGGGTATGAACCGCGTTCTGATGCCAGAGGTCGAGACCCTTTTTATGATGGCCGACCCGAAGTATCAGTTCATCAAGAGCTCTTTAGTGCGGGAGATTGTCAAAATGGGAGGCAGTGTGTCGGCCTTTATAGCGCCGGCCGCGAGCAAAGCACTTGCGGCCAAGATTCGCAATGCGAATCCAATGTAGTAGCCCTGTTGTGGGCTACCGAAACCCCATTTTGAATCATCCTTTTTCCTTTATAAGAGAATAAAAAATGCAACCCTATGATGCGCAATGGCTCTCCATTGTTCCTCCGATTGTCGCTATCGGTTTGGCCCTGATCACAAAGGAAGTTTTTTCCAGTTTATTTATCGGTATTTTGACGGGCACCTTGATTTACGCCTGTGGCACAGGTGCCAATATTGTGATGGGAACGCTCGAAACAGCTTTTAAGCTTATGGGCACAAAGCTCGATTTCGACATCATCATCTTCTGCTCGCTTTTGGGCGCTTTGGTCTACATTCTTAATTTATCGGGCGGTACGGTCGCCTACGGTCGTATGGCCTCTCGCGCCATTAAGTCGCGCCGCTCCTCTCTTTTATCCACAAGTGGCTTGGGATTAGTAATCTTCATCGACGACTACTTTAGTTGCTTAACCGTGGGCACGGTGATGCGTCCGATGACAGATCTCTATAAGGTTAGCCGCGAAAAGCTCGCTTACATTATTGACGCAACTGCAGCTCCCTTGTGCATCATCGCTCCGGTTTCTTCGTGGGCGGCGGCCGTGGGTTCTTCCTTAAAGACCACAGGCGCCTTTGATAATGAACTCACAGCGTTCGTTGCGACGATTCCGTGGAACTTTTATGCCTTACTCTCGTTGCTGATGGTGTGGTTCCTTTGCTTTGGAAACCGCGACTTTGGACCGATGCGTCACGCAGAAATCCGTGCCTTGCGCGGTGTTGTCAACGGCACTGACTCACAAGAAAGTAACATTAAGGGTAATCCCCGTGGTACTCCTTGGGACATGATTATTCCTCTTATCGCTTTGATGGGTTTTGCTGTGATGGGACTGATGTATTCGGGCGGTTACTGGGGAACAGATGCGGCCTACCGCGGATCATTCCAAGCTGCGCTCGGCAACAGCTCTGCCTCTCCCTCACTTGTTTGGGCAAGTTTCGGAGCTCTTCTTGTGGCCTTTATCTTGTATGTGCCACGTAAGCTCGTGACCTTCTCGGAATTCATGAACGGTATCGTTGAAGGCATCCGCTTGATGCTTCCTGCAAACCTCATTCTTATTTTGGCCTGGACGCTTTCTGGCGTTTGCCGCGACCTGCTTTGCACACCGCAATTTGTGCAAGCGATTGTTGTGCATTCGGGAATGAGCGCGATGCTTTTGCCGTTCTTTATCTTCATTATTGCCGCTTTCCTTTCCTTCTCTACGGGAACGGCTTGGGGTACGTTTGGTATTCTCATCCCGATTGTTGTTCCGATTATCGTGGCGGTAGACCCGGCCTTAACGACCGTGTGCTTGTCGGCCACTCTCGCGGGTTCTGTTTTCGGTGATCACTGCTCGCCAATTTCGGATACGACGATTTTGGCCTCAGCTGGTGCCGGATGTAGTCACATCGCACACGTGACAACGCAGTTGCCGTACGCGTTAACGGTCGCTGTTTGCGCGGGTGTCGGTTACTTGGTTGCTGGTTTAACAGACGGCTCGCTACTTTGGAGCTTTGGTTCTGCCGTTGCTTTATTAGTTGTGACGATGCTTTTCTTACACGCGCGTTCTGCGAAGGTAGAGCCTGACGCGGCTATTTAAAAAGAAGTAAAAACCAATCAGATTCGTTTCGCTTTGAAACAAACGGGACGAATCTGATACATAGCAACACGCGAAAACAAGTAGAATCAGCAAAAAATTGCCATCTAATCCCAAGAATGATTCTTCAACGTAGTTTTCAAAACGAACTAGCCAATAGCGCAGGCGGTGTTTTCACCGTGATTTTTTCGATTGTTTTAACAGTCGGATTAGTCGGGGTGTTGCATGAAACCGCGGGCGGCAGCTATGACACAACCGCCGTTTTTGAAATTACGCTTTACACGGGGCTTGCTAATTTGGCGCCCTTGATGACAGCCTCCCTTTTTATTGCTGTTCTCATCGTTTTAATCCGCACTTGGCAAGACAATGAAATGATTGTCTGGTTTAGTGCGGGCGGAAGAAGCTTATTGGATTGGGTTCGTCCGGTATTGCTCTTTGTTTTTCCCTTTGTTCTTGTCATTGCTGCCCTTTCTCTTGTGGTAAGCCCTTGGGCAAAGCAGCAGATGGAAGAAAGCGCTCGCGCTTTCGAGCAACGCGATGATGTAAGCCGCATTGCGCCAGGCCGTTTTATTGAAGCCAACGGCGGGCAACGTGTCTTTTTCATTGAAGATGTCTCTGAAGACGGCAATCGCGTAAAAAACGTCTTTATGAGTAGCAAAGAAGGCAACAAAGAAACCATCGTTGAAGCTCAAGGCGGAGAGATTCGCAGAAATAGCTTAGGAGATCGCTACGTTGTTTTGTTAAACGGACGCCGTTACGATGCCTCCACGGATGGAACTTCTGCTTGGCGCGTGATTGAATTTAAGACCTATGAGATTCGACTTGACGTGCGGTCTGCGGCAATGGAATCGAGTTCCGATGTCGATCAAGTGCCTCTGACGAAATTGATGACAATGCAAAGCCCAAAGGCTAAAGGACAGATGCTTTGGCGCTTTTGCTGGCCCATTGGTGCTTTGATTCTTTCTTTGATGGCTATTCCGTTATCAAGCACCAATATCCGCGCAGGAAGAAACTTCAATCTCGTTGCCGCGGCTTTGGTCTTTATTTTGTATCTGAATGCCGTTTCTATTGGTGTGGCACGCGTTAAAACCGATCGCATGGATTGGGTTGTTGGCCTTATTCTTGTCAATGGCATATTCCTACTTTTGACGCTTTTACTTTTCACGCGTCGCGTTTGGATGCAACGCTGGCTTCCGAAGTTTGTGTCCGATTGGTCACAGCAGTTCCTTTCTCGGGTAAAAGTAGTGAAAAAGGCTAAGACGAAAGAGGGAGCGAAATGAAGGTCGTCACACGACAACTTACCAAGGAAATCCTCCTTGCGGCGCTCTTTGTGATGGTGTCGCTCTTGGCGCTTTTTGCTTTCTTTGATGTCGCAGGACAAAGTTCTCGCATCGGAACGCGCTATGACATCGATATGGCGTTGCAGTTTGCATTCTTGAATCTACCAAGGCGCTTTTATCAAGTCATGCCCATTGTGGCGCTCTTAAGTGGCATTTATACGCTTTCACGGTGGGCTGCTGAGTCGCAATTTACTGTCCTTCGCATTTCTGGGCTTTCTTCTGTGGCGCTAGCGAAGATGCTTGTCATCCCAGCTCTTGTTATGATGGCTCTCACATACGCTGTCGGAGAGTGGGTCGCTCCGAGTACCGATCGCGTCTACACTGACCTTAGGCGCGTCAATGTCTATAACACAAACCTCAAACGCATCCATGGCTTTAAGTCAGGCGTTTGGGTCAAAGACATCGTTAAAGCAAAAAATGGGAAAGCTCGCCTCGTGCGCTTTGTTAATGTCGAAAGCCTTCTTGTGGGCGAAGATATGAAAACAGGTGCTTGGCGCGTTTTTGAGTTTTCAGCTGAAAATGGAGCCTTACAGCGCATCATTCATGCCCAAAGCGCGGTGCACATTCCAACGCGTGGCTGGCACTTAATCGATGCTCAAATCGAGACGCTTCCGAAGATCGATCACGCAGACACGCCGATGTTTGAGAAGGCAACACACCGAAAAGGCGTGGATTTGATGCTTGAAAGCGATATGAAGCCAGAGGTTCTCGAGGTGTTGACGGTAAAACCGGCGGCAATGGGTGTTGCGGAACTCAATGAATACATCGCGCACCTAAAAGAGATGCATCAAGCGACAAAACGCTATGAGGTCGAATTCTGGAATCATGTGTTTTATCCCTTCTTGATTTTCGTGATGCTTATGGTGGCTATGCCTTTTGCGTATTTGAATGTACGCTCGGGGGCAATGGCCGTGAAGGTCTTCGTCGGATTAATTATCGGCATTCTCTTTTACGGCTTTGATAATGCCTTTTCTTTTGCAGGAACCGCAGGGATGCTCCCAGCGATAGCCGTCCCGCTTGTGCCGATTTTCATTATGCTTGTTGCAACAACAGCGACGCTCTGGGCTGTAGAGCGTCGCTAGGGTCCAAGAGAAAAGAATTTGTTTCTTAGTGCGAAAGAATCTGCGAGAGGAACTTTTGGGCGCGCTCAGAGCGTGGCGCACTAAAGAATTCATCCTTAGGCACGTTTTCGAGAATTTCGCCTGCGTCAACGAAAATCACGCGATCTGCGACTTTCTTCGCGAATCCCATTTCGTGCGTGACAACCATCATGGTCATGCCTTCTTTCGCAAGCTGCACCATCACATCGAGCACTTCGTTAATCATTTCTGGGTCAAGTGCGGATGTCGGTTCGTCAAAAAGCATGCAAATCGGGTCCATGGCAAGGGCTCGCGCGATGGCTACACGCTGCTGTTGGCCGCCAGAGAGTTGCCCGGGGAACTTTTCGGCTTGAGAAAGAAGTCCCACGCGATCTAAGAGCTTTAAGCCACGCTCTGTCGCTTCCTCTCTTTCACGCTTTAAGACTTTCATCTGCGCAAGCCGCAGATTGTCGATAATCGAAAGATGGGGAAAGAGCTCAAAGTGCTGAAACACCATCCCAACGTGGCTACGCAATTTAGCGAGATTCGTTTTCGGGTCGCCAACGCTCACGCCATTGACGAAAATCTCGCCTTGTTGGAATTCTTCTAGACCGTTAACAGTCTTAATTAGCGTCGATTTTCCTGAGCCCGAAGGGCCGCAAACGACGACCACTTCACCTTTCTCGACGTTAACCGAGCAGTTTTTTAGCACCTGAAAGTCGCCGTACCACTTGCTGACATTGCGGATTTCAATCATTGCCATGGCAATCCTCGTCAAAAAAGAAATGTGCCGCGCGGGCTCATCAATTAAAAATAGGCGGAAACGATAGCACGGACAAGGCCTTTAGGGAAAACTGAGAGCCCGTTGATTTTTCAAACAAGGAGGGTGTTGCACTTTTTGGAAGAAACAGAACGCACCAAAAGAGTGCATGCTGATTCATTTTGGGGAGCACGAAACAGAGCGTCTTTAAAAAGCCTCGGATTTTCTAAGTAGTACTAACTAGGTTTCAGAAATAAAAGCGATTTTTATAGCTGGCACGAAAGTTGCTTTATAGAATACAGAGACGCAAAAATGCCTTAGGGCAAAAAGCAACACAAAAGAATGAACTTGGAGAAAAAACATGTTTAAGAAACTTCTTCCTCTTGTCTTAGCTGGGTCGCTCGCGATTGCGGGCTCGGCCATGGCTAAAGATACCTTTGTGACCATCGGTACAGGTGGTATTACAGGTGTTTACTACCCCACGGGTGGTGCTATTGCAAAGATTATTAACGCCAAGCGCAGTACGTATCACGTTCGCGCGAGCGTTGAAAGCACGGGCGGCAGCAAATTCAACATCAATGCAATCGCCACGGGCGACTTGGACTTTGGTGTTGCACAGGCCGATACGCAGTACATGGCGTATTTTGGTAAAGAGGCTTGGGAAGGCAAACCGATCAAGAAGCTTCGTGCCGTTTTCGCTCTTGCTCCTGAAGCCGTGACATTCGTTGCTGCTGAAGATAGTGGTATTCGCTCCATCCGTGATGTGAAAGGCAAGATCGTTAACATCGGCGACCCAGGTTCTGGTCAGTACATTAACTCGCAAGATATCTTTAAGACCGTTGGTATTGTTCCCGATAAGGACTTTAAGGCTGAAAAGATTAAGCCCGCTGATGCGCCACGCATTTTGCAAGACGGTCGTATCGATGCCTTCTTCTTTACGGTCGGCCACCCCAATGGCAACATCAAGGAAGCCACAGCGGGTAAGCGCTCATGCCGTATCGTTCCGATTACAGGCCTTGATAAGCTCTTAAAGGATGCTCCGTACTACTCGATGACAACCATCGATATGACACAGTACCCCGATGCGACAAACAGCAAAGACGGTAAGGTCGAGACCCTTGGCATGTTGGCCACTTTAGTGACGAGTTCTGATGTTCCTGATGATGTCGTTTATGCCATTACAAAAGAAGTGATGGAAAACCTCGATGCCTTTAAGAAGCTGCACCCGGCCTTAGGTAACTTAACAAAGAAGTCCATGCTCGAAGGCTTGACCGCCCCGATCCACAATGGCGCTATGCGTTATTACAAAGAAGCAGGACTTATTAAGTAATAAGTAAAAACGCGAGTCGTTTTAGGGTCGAAACCGAGGAATATTTCGGGCTCGACCCTTACGGTTCTTTAAGAAGAGTAAAAAAAGACCAGGATTGAACCATGACAGATACTGAGAAAATCGTCCTCCCTGATGACAATTACGGCAAAGAATCCAACCGAAGTTCAAAAGACGACATCATCGGAGAATATCGACAGGAAGTCACTGAAGGCGACCATGGTCTTGTTGGAGACAAGTCAGGGATTTCCACAAAAATTACCTTCATTGTGGCTCTGTGCTGGTCTTTATTTCAGATGTCAACGGCAAGCTGGCTTCTCATTGACACGCTTTATGTGAAAGCGTTTCACTTAGGCTTTGCTCTTGCTCTTGTTTATCTCAATTTGCCTGCGCTTAAAAACGCAAGAAAAGGTCGTTGGGACTTACGTATTCTTTTGGCGATGAATCGCGTGACGATTATCGATTGGTTAATCGGTATTGTTGCTGTGGCGGCTGCGCTTTACGTTTTCTTCGAATACGATGGGATTGCCGAGCGCGCTGGTATGCCTAATTTCACGGATATTCTCGTGGGATTTGTGCTTCTCGTGACGTTACTAGAAGCAACACGCCGCGTTTCCGGTCCTGCGCTTCCCATAATTAGCCTCTTTTTTATCGCTTACGTCTTTTTGGGCCCGTATCTGCCAGACCTCTTTGCTTTTAAGGGCGTGTCGCTATCGCGCTTTATTTCGCAGATTACGATGGATACGCAAGGTATCTATGGCGTGCCGTTACACGTGTCTGCAACCGTCGTGTTCCTTTTCGTTTTATTCGGAACGATGTTAGATCGCGCAGGAGGCGGTGCGTTCTTTACGCGTATCGCGGTTTCTGGCCTCGGTCAATATCGAGGGGGTGCCGCGAAGGCCGCTGTCGCAGGTTCCGCTCTTTCGGGTATGGTTTCAGGCTCCTCGATTGCTAACGTCGTGACAACGGGAACTTTCACAATTCCCTTGATGAAGCGTATTGGTTATACGGGAACAAAGGCGGCGGCTATTGAAGTGGCCTCGTCTGTTAACGGTCAGTTAGCTCCTCCTGTGATGGGGGCTGCGGCATTCATTATCGCTGAGTATGTCAATGTGCCGTACGTGGAAGTGGCAAAGGCCGCTGCCATTCCGGCGTTTGCTGCTTACATGGGACTTCTTTGGATTACGCACATTGAAGCCTGTAAGTTGGGATTAAAGGGACTTCCGAAAAAAGAACTGCCGCTATTTTGGGTGGAAATGAAAAAGGGCATGCACTTTTTGCTCCCCCTTTTGATGCTTCTTTACGAGTTGATTGTCCTGCAACACTCGGCTGAATTAAGCGTTTTGCGCGCAACGCTCGTTCTTGCTGCCATTATGCTTTTGCAACCCGTGGCGATTGCCCGTGTTCATCAGCAACCCTTGGGGCCTGCGTTTATGAAGGGCCTAAAAGTTCTCCTAGGTGCGCTTGCAGCGGGTGCGAACAACATGGCTGGCGTAGCTCTTGCTACGGCCTCCGCTGGTATTATCGTTGGCTGCGTCTCGATGGGACTAGGTCAACAAATCACGAGCTTTGTTGAAGTGCTCTCGATGGGTAATATTTTCCTTTTGGTCTTTATTACTGCTGCGGCGAGTTTGCTTCTCGGTATGGGACTCCCGACGACAGCGAACTACATCATCATGGCCTCTCTTACCGCACCGGTGCTTGTTGATCTTGCCACTGGGATGAGCGTTCATGGAATGGAGATTGCGATTTCCTTAATGGGCGCGCACTTATTCTGCTTGTACTTTGGTGTGATGGCCGATGCAACGCCCCCTGTGGGTTTGGCCGCGTACGCAGGTGCCGCTATCGCTCGCGTCGAACCGATTCGTGTAGGTTGGCAAGCGTTTATTTACGATATTCGTACCTTCATTATTCCTGTTGCCTTCCTCTTTAACTCGGATTTGCTCTTAAGTGGAATTGATAACTGGTTTATTGGGTTCTTCCTTTTTGCGATGACAAGCATCGGGATGATGTCACTGACAAGTGCTCTAGAAGGTTGGTTCTTAAATAAGGTCAACCCCATTGAACGCGTGATTCTCCTTTGCGCATCGGCAATTATGATGTTCCCATTCCTCTTAACAGGAGCGTTCTTACCGTACGAGATGCGTTGGTGCGGTTACGCTGTTGGGCTTGCGCTCATTGGCGCCGTGTATGTTTGGCAACGTTGCCGCTATCACGAGACGCTCTTTTAAACGTTTTGTATTTTCTCCTTATTAGACTGCAAAAACGCTCGAATTCGGGCGTTTTTGCTTCTTTGCGGAATCGTTTGACAGCAGGGGTGAAGAAAATTTATTTGAAATCAATCGAGTTCTATCGATTTTCTT
>CAVJUW010000017.1:0-30946 GCA_963652725.1 Bacteroidaceae bacterium
GACGGAAACTTTGACAATCGTTGGAAGAATCATCAGAGCTAGGACGAGAGACGCAGCTAAGAGTCCTGAGCCATCAGGGAGATCAAAGAAATCTTGAATCCAAGGCACTAGTGTGAGCATCCCAACTAAACCATATACAACTGAAGGGATCCCCGCTAAGAGGTTTACGGCACCGCCTAAAAGGCGCTTAACGAAGTCTTTAGCGAAACTTGCGATATAAACGGCCGTGAGAAATCCAATCGGCAATCCAATAGCTAAAGCCAAAATGGTTCCGTAGAAACTCGTGAGAATAAAGGGAAGGATGCCAAAGCTTGGCGGATTCGCTGTTGATGCCCAGCGCGGGTTAAATAGAAAATCACCGATGCCAACCTTCAAGATCGCTGGTAGCCCCGAGACAATCAAGTACCCACAGATTAATAAAACAATAAAAATATTCAGTGCGGCAATGATTTTTAGACCATTTTCCGCAATGAATTCTTGATTAAATTGATTTTTACGACTTTCAATCATGCGTGAATAAGGAGCAACTCAGCCTCGTATCTCGAGACGAATTGCCCCTTTCCTTTTATCAAGGAACTTTAAAATTAGCGGACTGGAATCACGCCCGCTTTCTTATAAAGATCTGCGCTTGCGCCTTTGGTGGCGTAATCAATAAAGCGTGCAACATCTTCGCTTAGTTTCGCATCACGCTTTGTGACGAAAACGAAGGGGCGCTGCAACTTGTACTTCATAGAGAGGATGTTTTGTTCGTTAGCTTCAACGCCATCGATTGTGAGCGTCTTCACTTTCTTACTGATCGCCGAAAGCGAGGCGTAGCCGACGGCATTCTTATTTTTAGCCACTGTCGTAATCACGTCGCCCGTGCTCGTTAACTCTTGACGATATAAGCACTTGTCTTTTGTCTTTGTGGCGGATTCAAAGCCATCGCGTGTGCCAGAACCTGCTTCGCGACCGATGAGAACGATGGGGCGATCGGGGCCACCAACTGCCTTCCAATTGGAAATGTGTCCTGTGTAAATCAAGCGGACTTGATCGACTGTGAGGTCTTTGACGGAATTTGTTTTGTTAACCACAAGAATGATGCCATCTAAAGCAATCGGTGTTTCTTTTAAATTGGTTAACTCATTGGGCTTTAAAGAGCGGCTCGAAAGACCAATGTCGCAACGGCCCTCTAACGCGGCTGTGATGCCTGAACCAGAACCCGTGGGACTATAGGTAACTTTGATTGAAGGATTGGCCTTCTGGAAAGACTCAGCGAGAATTCCAACGAGCTTTTCCATCGATGTGGAACCATCCGTGGAGACGGTACCAGCTTGAGAAACTTGGGTCATAAAAGCAAGACCTGCTGCAGCAATGCTCGCTGCAAGAACGTGTTTTTTCAATAAACGCATAATCTAAACTCCTTTATCTTTATGCTTTCGGAGCCGCACTCTAATAAGGAGCTGTAAGGAAACTTTTCGAAGTTTGTAAGGTTCTTGTAAAGTGAAAAAGAGACGGCGTTTGAGGTTTCAGAGAAGGCGCTTTACGAGGGAGGCTGAGATAAGAAAAAACGCCTTGTCTATTGGGGACAAAGCGTTATAAATCTTGGCGGAAGCGGTGGGATTCGAACCCACGAACGGCGAAAACCGTTGCCAGTTTTCAAGACTGGTGCATTCAACCACTCTGCCACACTTCCGAACTCGGTTGAACGAATAAGGGCGTAACTTTACCGAGAAACGATAAAGTTATCAATTAAGCGCGTTTTTCCGATGTAAACGGCAATGGCAAAAAGGGTCTTTTCATCCACTATTTGCACTGGGGCCATGGAGTCGCAGTGAACGGCTTCTGCGTAATCAAGCCTCGCTAGAGGTTCATTGGCAATCACGCTACGAATTAAATCGAGGACTTTTTCCGTGGACGTCTCTCCACTCATACAGAGCGCTTTCGCTTTTTTAAGTGACTGGCTTAATACTAAGGCTGCCTTTCTTTCTTTCGTATTGAGATACGTGTTGCGGCTTGATTTGGCTCAACCATCGGCTTCACGCACAATCGGGCACCCGATAACTTCGAGGTCAAAATTTAAATCACGCACCATACGGCGAATTACCGCAAGCTGCTGCGCATCCTTTTGTCCGAAGAAAGCTTTGTCGGGAGCAACAATGTGAAAGAGTTTTCCAACAACCGTGCAGACGCCTCGAAAATGAATGGGACGAGTTTTCCCGCAGAGGTTTTTCGCAAGATTCGGCACTTCAATCCAAGCGCCAAAGTCAGGTGCGTAAAGCGTTTCTGGCGTTGGATGGAAAACGAGATCAACCCCTAAGGATTCAAGCAATTTACAGTCGTGCTCAAAGTCACGCGGATAGCTTTCTAAGTCTTCATTGGGGCCGAACTGAGTGGGATTAACAAAAACAGAGACCACAACACGGTCGCATTGCTTTTTAGCCTCTTTCACTAAGCTTGCGTGACCTTCATGCAAATAGCCCATCGTGGGGACTAGGCCAATTGTTTCGCCTGCCTTATGCCAGGCTTTCGTCTGTTTACGGACATCATCAATCGTTAAAGCAGTGAGCATCATAGGCTCCAATAAAAAGAATTCTTATTAACCTAATGCACGCACGTAGGCTAAAAGCAAAGCCTCTAACACCATACGGGCGTTTAAGGGGTGGGAACTCACGCGCGAGATATCACGCACGGAATTGATCCAAGCGTAAAGTTTCGCGGGGTTCGTGTTCGTGGCAATCGATGCAATCTGATCGCTGTAATGGCTAAAGTAGCGGGCATTGCCGCCTTCACGTAGGGACGCTAAATCCCAAGCCCAACGCGATAGGAATCGAGCTACAGACGGTAGCGTCACATCGCGACCTAATGCGCTTAAAACATCATTGGTTGAGGCCTTCGAGCCTTTAAGTAAAAGGGCGATGAGCTTTTCTTCCTCTTCTTTAGTCAGTATTAATCGCTCATCGACTTCAAAGGCATTTAAGGGCATGCCGCCAGCGGCCTCTAATGTGCGTTCGGCATCTTTCACGCCCTCGCCTTTTAACCAAGTAAGAGCCACATCTTTTGTTGGCGGTGTTGCCCGAATCAAACGACAACGCGAGCGAATCGTCGGTAGGACGCGATCGATTTCATCGGTAACGAGTATGAATATCAAATTTTCTGGCGGCTCTTCTATGCTTTTAAGTAAGCTTGCGGCCGCTTCGGCACGAATCTTATCTGCCGGATAAACAAGAACGACACGCTTTCCGCCTTCGTGACTTGTAAGCGTTAAGAAATCGGCTAAGGCACGCGTCTGATGAATCAAGATTTCTCGGTACTGCGTCTTACGAGTGCTTGTGGCATTCTCAGGTGGCGTAAAAGGAATCTCACGCGGTAAAGCCTCAGCTTCGCTTACCAAATACCGAATATCTGGGTGCGAGAAACTTTCTAAGAGTTTACAGGCGTGACACACACCACAGGCTTCGCCATTCTCTTTTGGCGATTGGCACAAAAGCGATTTACTAAAGGCATGCGCTAATTCAAATGTTCCGATTCCTCTCGGGCCATAAAGGAGGATGGCGTTCGGGAGCGCTTTTTTTAAGGCAGTGAGTTCTTTAGCAAGACTTTCTTGCCAGGGGTATTGCGCTAAAGCCATGTCTTTGCCTTTGTAAGAATCTTTTCTGTGATTGCCGCTGGTTTTTCTGAGGCATCAAGAATGAAAAAGCGGTGGGGATATTTTTGAGCTCGTTTTAGGTAGGCCTTGCGAACCGATGTGAAAAAATCCACGTCTTCAGCTTCAAAACGATCTGCAGCTCGCGCTGCAGCTCGCCTTTTAGCAGCTTTCTCGGGATCTAAGTCAAAAAGCAGCGTGCAATCGGGTTGTAACCCCTTTTGAACCATCGCTTCGAGTGTTTCAACGACTTGAGCGCTTTCGCCCTTGGCGCCTACTTGATAAGCAAATGTCGCATCGGTAAAGCGATCTGAAACGACCCAAGCGCCACGCGAGAGTGCGGGTTCAATGATATCGGCGATATGCTCGGCGCGCGAAGCGAAAAACAAAATCGTCTCAGTGAGCACTTGCATCGGTTCATGTAAAAGGAGCGCACGGATTTTTTCTGCTAACGGCGTGCCACCAGGCTCGCGCGTACGAACGACTTCGATCCCTTGGGCTTTAAGGAATTCACAAAGGGCATCGATCTGTGTGCTTTTACCTGCACCATCGATTCCTTCAAATGTGATGAATTTACCGCGCTCCATACTTTAAATTCCTTTTAACGTCGAGGTGTTTTCTGATAGCGATTCACAGCTTTATTGTGTGCTTCCAATGTCACAGAGAAAACCGATGTTCCATCGCCTCGAGCCACAAAGTATAGATATTTCGTTGAACTCGGGTGCAATGCCGCTTGAATCGATTGAGCCGTGGGCATACAAATCGGTGTGGGAGGTAGCCCGTAATTCAAATAGGTGTTATAAGGTCCCGGTCTTTGTAAATCGGCTTTTCTTAAGCGATCTTTAAAGGCATCCCCTAAGCCATAAATAACGGTGGGGTCAGTCTGCAAAGGCATCCAGATTCGTAAGCGATTATGAAATACAGAACTTACTAAATGGCGATCTGTGCGAATTCCCGTTTCTTTTTCGATAATGGAGGCAAGAATTAAAGCCTCATACGGATTCCTAAGCTTTAATCCTGGCGCTCTGCTCTTCCACTCACGCTCTAAAACCGCTTTTTGCTTTTCATAGGCTTGCGTTAAAACGGACATATCCGTAACGCCTGCCCTAAAGTGATAGGTATCAGGAGAAAATAGGCCTTCGGCTTTGGTGTAGGTAGAACCCAACTTTTTAAGAATCTCAGCTTCGGTTAACTTTTCTGTGGTGTGATTTAAATCCTCGTTACTGTTAATAAGATTACGAAAGTCTTTAAAGGTCATCCCATCGATAATACGAAGCTTTCCTTGAGCCACATCGCCATTGGCGAAGCTTTCGACAATTTTCAATACATTCACACCTTCTTCGAAGCGATAACGACCCGCGTGTAGTTTGGTGGGGTCTGTGAAGACGCGTAAAAGTAGATTTAACATCGTCTCGTTAACACGAACGCCACTTTGAACCACTTTATGCGCCACAGTCTTAAGGGAATCGCCACTATTGACGTAAACATCAATGGCTTTGGCGTTTTTCCCTTCAAGAGCAACGGGCGCTAAGAAGGTTGTTGAAAACAGAAAGAAAATGAGGGCTGCAGCAATATAGGCCGACTTCGGAAGACCTTTAAAAAAAGCGGCTAGACGCTTTTCATAGATAGAAAAATACATCCCGCAGCTTTTCCCTATCTCGTGAAAGCGAGTCTTGGCGTTTTCTTGAGCTAAATTTTCTTGGTCTTCACCACGATCCACAATTGAATTCCCAAAAACATCTATAAAGCGCAAAAGCACAGATGCGCTGAATGCGTCATAATAACTAGATTCTGTGGCGATATTTTATGACTGATGTAAAAAACGATAAAGGTTTGGTAAAACTCTCGCGTCTTAGTCTTCTTCGTATTGAGGGGGCTGACGCAAAAGAGTTCCTACAAGGCCAGATTACGCTTGATGCCAATCGCATTGATGAAATGCCGCGTCTTTGCGCCTATTGTGATCCCAAAGGAAGAGTCCTTGCCTCTTTGATTCTTATGAAAGAGAAAGAGACGTACCTAGCATTGATTGCAAAGGATCTAGTTGAAAAAATCGCAAAGCGCTTAAAGCTTTACACATTAAGACGAAAAGTCACGATTGGAATCGATGAGCGTTTTTCTCTTTATGGCGCTTTAGATAAGGATTATTGCGACTTAGAGGCTCGTGTACTTCATTTACCTTTTGCAAGCATCGTTCTTAGCGAAAGTGAAATCGACGCCCCATTAGAAGAAAACCTTTGGTGGGAAAAAGCCATTTTTGCCAAATTCCCCTGGGTTGATGCGAAAACCGAAGGCCTTTTTATCCCGCAATCGATTGGTTTTGACGCGTGGGAGGCTATTACTTACGGTAAGGGCTGCTATGTGGGTCAAGAAGTTGTTTCACGCATTCATAGCCTAGGGGCCCCTTCTCGTAAATCAGTCCTATATAAAGGTTTGATCAAAGAATTTAATTCTGGTATTGCCCTGTATGATTCTCAAAAAGCCGCTGTTGCGACACTTGTGTATGGCGTAAATGGTTATGCTCTTGTTGAGTGCTCTATTAAAGAAAACCACGAGCGTCTTTACACAGAAAGCGGCATTGAACTAACACGAATTTAATCATTATGAGTACTCCGATTCGGATTTATACAAAAGAAGATATTGAAGGCATTCGTCATGTGGCGCAATTGGCCTCAAAGCTCCTTGACTACATCACGCCCTTTGTGAAAGCTGGCGTCAGCACCAAACGCTTAGATGATTTGATGCTCGATTACACAAAAAATGTGCTTCATGCCCGTTCGGCCTGCCTGCATTACGCGCCACATGGTATGACGCCTTATCCGGCAGCGACCTGCATTTCTGTTAATCACGTTATCTGCCACGGCATCCCGAGCGAAAAAAAGATTCTTAGAAATGGCGACATTGTCAACATCGATGTCACCATCGAAAAAGATGGTTTTTATGGCGATAACTCGCGTATGTACCAAATTGGGAAGCCAACGATTGCGGGGAAACGCTTAGTTGATGCGACCTTTGGCTGCATGTGGGCTGGCATTGAAGCGGTTCGCCCTGGTGGCAATTTCAACGATATTGGCGAGGCTTGCTACAACTTTGTGAACCCCTTAGGGCTTTCTGTTGTGCGTGAGTATGGCGGCCACGGTATTGGTCGTGAGTTTCATGGGGAGCCGCATGTGAGTCACTTTCCGATTTCGGCTCCCACCGCTGACTTTGAACCAGGGATGATTTTCACAGTCGAACCGATGGTCAATGCGGGTAAACGTTTTATCTCCACTCTCGGTAACGGGTGGACCGTTGTCACAAAAGATCAGAGTCTTTCTGCGCAATGGGAATTGCAGGTTTTAGTGACAGAAACGGGCTATGATATTTTGACTGTCAGTGCGGGATCGCCCGAAGCCCCAAGTTGGGTCAAAGGTTGGAAGAAGCCAGATAATCTACCCTAAGGAGCATTGCGTGTTCACGCGTGAGGACTACCTAACTAGGAAAGCCCAATTAGTCAGTGACTTTCAAAGTCGTCACGACGTGAGCCGATTTTTAACCGAGCACGCGGCGCTTTTATCCGAGATTGTTATCAATCGCGCCAAAGACTTACTAAACGAGAAAAACGTCGCACTTTTTGCTGCTGGGGGCTTTGCTAGAAGTGAGCTTTTCCCCTACTCGGATATCGACATCCTCTTAATTGTCTCAAAAGAAATCGCCGATTCCGAAAAAGAGCCGATCACAGAATTCTTAACCAATCTATGGGATTTAGGATTAACCGTTGGAGCCTCAGTACGTACGCCTGAAGAAGTTGGGAAAGATGCGGTAACAGATATTTCCTTTGCAACAAACTTTCTTGAGTCTCGGCCGATTTTCGGTTCTGACGTTCTAGCCCGAGACGCTCAAGCGATTTTTAAAGCCTCATTTGATGCGAAAAAATTCTTTCAAGAAAAAAAGCTTGAACGCCTGCAGCGCTGCCACAAGCACGGCGACACGCCCTACGAGCTTGAACCCGATGTGAAAGAAAGTATTGGCGCTTTGCGCGATATCCATTACATCCGTTGGCTTTCGCGCGCCGCAGGATTCGGGAGCTCTTTAAAAGAAATCCAAGAGAGCGGTCTCATTACTGAAAAAGAGTCCGAGAAACTTACGAATGCCATGCGGTTTCTAGCTACGCTTCGCATGCATTTACACCTGATGAGTAAAAGAGAAGAAAACCGCCTTCTTTTTGAAAAGCAAACAACGCTTGCGAACGCTTTGGGGTTTCAAACATCAACGGGGCTTGATGCGGCCGAACTCTTAATGAAGCACTACTATCGTAAAGCCCACGAAGTGGAGCTTCTTACGGAAATCACGCAACGCGATATTGAAGAGCGGCTCTTTGAAGAACCGATGCCCGTTAAGGGCAAGGTTGAAGGGAAAAATGAAGTCTTTACCTTAGATAGGGCTCTTACTTTGGATAACGAGGATCTTCTTTTAGAGAATCCAAAGAATCTCGTTGATCTTTTTATCGACATCACCAAAAATACAAAGTACCGCGAGCTCACTTCGCGCTTAATGCGGCTGATGTATCGGATTGCTCTTGAGTGTCCAGATCGTTATTTTGAAAGCCTTTATCCAGAAGGTGTAAGGCGGCTCTTTCATGAAATCTTCTCAGCGCACTACGGTTGCACACGAGCTTTGTCTTTAATGAATCGCTGGGGAATCTTAGGGCGCCTTATTCCAGAATTCGGACGCATCGTTGGACAAATGCAGCATGATCTTTTTCATGTCTACACCGTGGACGAACACACGATGCAAGCGATTCGTAACATTCGGCGCTTTACACACTCCTCGTATGCGCATGAATTCCCCCATTGCTCACAGGTAATGGCTGAATTTAAAGCGCGCTCTCTTTTAACGCTTGCCACACTTTTACATGACATTGGAAAAGGTCAAGGAGGTCACCACGCCGCAATCGGCGCCGAAATCGCTGAGAACTTGTGCCGCTCCATGGGATTGCCCCCGAAGGATACGCACTTTGTGAAGTTTCTCATTGAAGAGCACTTAACGATGAATCACATCGCACAAAAGAAAGACTTAACCGATGTGAGCGTGATTAAAGACTTTGCCAACATTGTTCAAAGAAAAGAGCGGCTTGATGCCTTATATCTACTCACAATTGCCGATATTCGAGCCACAAACCCGAAACTATGGAGCGCTTGGAAGGGCCAGCTCTTAGAGGAACTCTACGATAAGACACGAGGGTATCTTACCGGGAAAAATCAATTTCAAACGAGCGAATCGGCAATCCGAGAAAAAATTGAAACTGTTAAAGCCAATCTCAACATTCTTGCGTTTGAGAAAAAAAGCATTGATGCTTTTATTAATGAGCTTGATCTTACCTACTTCATGCGTCATAGCACAGAGGATATTCTCTGGCACGCGACAGTGCTCTTAAATAGCGAAAAGGAAGCATTACCGCTTATTTCTCTAAAAGAGCGAGACAATGGCCTAATGGAAGTCTTTCTTTACTTAGAAGATGCACGAGCGGTCGTTGCGAAGATTCTTCGAGTTTTCGAGCGCGATGGTTTATCGGTATTGGAAGCGCGCATTCACACAACACGCTCAGGAAAAGTTCTTGATACCTTCTTAGCCGAAGATAAGCGCGTGCGAGCGGGAGATGCGACGTTTAGTACCCGATTAATTGAGCATTTAAAGGGAAGCTTGCGAAGCGAAGAAGCGCCAAGCGAACCAGCAAGCGGAAAACTCTCGCGACGATCAAGAAGCTTTCCTGTGAAACCCGTTGTCGATATCGAAACCGATGCCTCAGGTAAGGGGTCGCTTTTGCAGATTAGCTGCAACGATCGCATGGGTCTTCTTTATGCGATTACCTATACATTAGCGCGCCACAACGTCAATTTAATTAGCGCGAAGATCACGACGCTCGGAGATCGCGTTGAAGACGTCTTCTTAATCGATGGTGAAGCACTTCGTGATGAAGAGGCGGTTGTAGCCATCGAAAGCGAATTGCTCGAAGTTTTAGCCGACGCCGATTAAGAAAAAAATCCTTATTCTCAAAGGGGTATTGGTTTCTTTTCTCTTTGGTGTTACGATGCGCATTCCCTACATCACTTCATTCGTCTTGTACCCCAAGAAATAGGCTATGCAACACGAACTTCTTCTTTTCTTTTTGTTGATTGTCGTTACCGTCTTAACACCAGGTCCTGGCGTTCTTTATACGATTTCCTGCGGCTTTCGTTATGGAAAACGACACATGTTTTTGTCACCTGTGGCAATCTCGCTTGGTGTTGTCATCACCAATATCGCTTGCGCAGCGGGTCTAGGCGTTATTGTTGCGACATCCGAGACGCTTTACACGGCAATCCAGATTGCTGGTGGCCTCGTACTTCTGTATTTGGGCTATCGCAATTGGACAGCACCTGAAGTCGATTTTTCAAGTGCGGCCTATCACGCACAAAACAGAGCCGATGATGATACAAAGACTGCGTTTGTCACAGGGCTTTTACTGAGCATCACAAATCCTGTGCTTATTGTGAGCTTAGTCGCTCTTTTCCCGCAGTTCATTCACCCTGAAGAAAACTATATTCAGAAAGCGACGATTTTGATTGCTATTTATGGCGGGGTTTGCTTTGCTGGACATGTGCTCTACAGTGCACTTACTATCCTTGCGAGCCACTATCTTAAAGGTAAGGGCGTATCACGCATCTTAAATAAAGGTAGCGCAATTCTCTTTTGGCTTATCGCTGCGGGAATTCTTGTGAAAATCTTTCACACGCTCTTTCAGTAATTAAGAGCACTTTCAAAAAAATGGGGACGGGTGAGATTTATTTCTCGTCCCCTATTTTTGTTTCAAAGTGTCCTGTTATTTCGCGTTGTGAAATTTCACTTTCCCTGCTTTCTTAAGGCGAGCAAATTCCTCTTTCACAGCATTTAAGTCACGGATAAACCACGGGTTGGCATGAAGGATAGCGACGCTTGCCGCACCCGTAATACGTGCGTTTTCAATATCAGAGGCCCAATGGTATCCGCAGATTACGCGTGATCGCCCCATATCTAGCCCTCGCTCTAAGATCGCCTCTTTGTTCGCTGGGTTAATTTCAGCTAGGATCAACGCCGTTGCCCAGGCGTTTGAGGAGTGTCCTGATGGGTAACTTCCTTCTTTTGCGAGGTGCTCTTCAGCTTTTTTGTAGCAGGTTCCTTCCCCGTAGTAGACAAAGGGGCGAATGCGATGGTATTTCTCTTTGGCTCCGCGCGTAGCTAAAGAGCCTGTTTCTTTGCGTAAGCGTTTAAGAAAGGCAAAAAGCTTTGGTGTCTCTTCTTTTGAGATTTTCACGCCAAAGGCTTTTTCAAATGAGAGGTGAATAAGAGACCCGTCAGCATCAAGGGCAGCCAAAGCGCCGCGCGAAGTTTGACGGAGCTTTTTCCCCTCTTCGTAGGCTAAGCGATCTCTTTCATTGACAGGGTCCCCAGCCTTTATTGGCATCGGTGGCGGCAAGAGAATCGCAGTGCTATCGACTGCTTCTTCTAATGTTGAATAGTAACGGTTCGGCTTTGTAAGAACATCGTCACCTGCGATAGGAGCTGCAGCAAGAGTAAAAGAAAGCGCCGCGCAAGAGGCAAAGAGAGCTATTTTTTTCATCGAGGTTTCCCTTCGTCGTGTCGTAGGGTTTAAGTCTTTTTCATTATACGTTGCGGGTTTTCACGATTTTTCCACAATCGAAAAAAAATGGAGCGAGCCCCAAAAGAGAATCGCTCCCATAGACTTAGTCTCACGAGAAATCACTTCGCGTTATGAAAGGTGACTTTCCCTTCTTTCTTTAATTTCATGAATTCGGCTTTCACCGCATTTAGGTCACGGATAAACCAGGGATTGGCATGCAGGGCTGCAACGTTAGCCGCACCAATGATGCGAGCGTTTTCGACATCAGATGCCCAGTGGTAACCGCAAATCACGCGTGATCGCCCCATATCAAGGCCGCGCTCTAAGATGGCATCTTTATTAGCCGGGTTGATTTCAGCGAGAATCAAAGCAATCGCCCAACCACGAGCCGAGTGGCCCGATGGGTATCCACCGTCTTTACTTAAGCGAGCTTCGTCGTCTTTGTAGCAGGTGGGCTCTCCGTAATAAACGAAAGGACGAATGCGGTTATATTTTTGCTTTGCGCCGCGTGGGGCCAAAGATCCTGTTTCGCTACGCAAGTGCTTAATAAAGGCATAGAGCTTAGGCGTATCTTCTTTGGTGATTTTCACGCCAAAGGCATCTTGGAAGGCGACGTGAATCAAAGAGCCATTGGCATCCAAAATCGCCTGGGCACCACGCTCTGCGGTGCGAAGTTTCTTACCTTCAAAGTAAGCGATGCGGTCAGCGTCGTTTACGGGGTCGCCAGCCTTCACGGGGCTTGGTGGTGCCGGAATCAGAGCGACGCTATCGATTGTTTCCTCAAGCGTTGAGTAGTACTTCGTTGGGTCAGATAAGGCGTCTTTTCCTGAAATCGGTGCGGCGTAAAGGGTAGCTGCAAACGAGGCGGCAGCGGCAATCAATGTCAATTTTTTTAGCATAGCAATTCTCCTAAGGTTCTTACGACTCTAACTTTGGTTTAGGCACTACAAAACAAAAGTTATTGTACGGGCTAGATTGATAAGGAGAATCCCCTTTTCCCTAGGGTTAGCCCCTAAAAGAAAAGGATTTATCAGTGCTTTGTGGCCTTCATTAAATCAGCGAGATTTGAAAACGGGTGATTCTCCGACCTCGTTTCTAAAGAATCCGTTTTTAAGGCGTCTGTTGCCTTGCAGGCATCGTGCCTTGGAAAGTGCGGTAAGGAAAGAATGAGTTCCTCAGCAACTAAGTCAGCCGCGTTAAAGCGCTTAGAACCGACAATAATGTCAAATTCTCCGTCTTCAGGAATCGGGAAGCGGTCAGCCTCTTCTTCCGAGTGCGCTAAAAGAAGCGCCATTGTTTTGTGAATAGGAATGCGACAGGCCTCCCCGCAGTAAACGCACTGCGTAGACATCTCGGCCTCTAGCGTTAATTGAACGGCTAATAAACCCTTTTCGCCTTTTGTCGCTTTTAAAGCGTAATGGGCTTTCGCGTCTTTCTTTTCCCCTGTAAGCGCTAGGGCAAGCGTTGGCATATCCGCGAGAGCTAGATTGCCAGTCACTTCTTTTGTGCTTTCTGCCAAAGCGAAAATATCAAATAATTTTGGGCTTTCTTTTGTTTCTGTTGCCATAGGGATTCCTCTAAAATTGCGCCCATTATGGCAAATAAAACACTTATTTTGGGTAGTACCTCCCCTTTTCGTCGTGAACTCTTATGTCGTTTGGGTATTCCCTTTACGGTTGAGGCTCCACACGTTGACGAAAGCGCACTTTTCCATGAAACGCCTAAAGAACTTTCGATGCGGCTTGCAAGACTTAAGGCGGAAGCTGTAAAGGCCAATCACCCAGAGGCTATCGTCATTGGTTCCGATCAAGTTTGCGACTTTGATGGGAAAGCCATCGGAAAACCTGGTAATTTCGAGCGAGCTTTCGAGCAACTGAAATCGATGTCAGGAAAAAAAGCTCATTTCTACACTGCGCTTTGTGTAATCGACACCGAAGGTCGAGAAACACTCGATGTGAGCGAAACAACGCTTACGTTCCGAAATCTCACTGACGAGGCAATTACCAATTACCTTAAAAGAGAAGAACCCTACTCGTGTGCAGCAAGCGCAAAGATTGAGTGCCTCGGTATCGCCTTAATCGAATCGATCCATAGCGACGATCCAACTTCATTAATTGGATTGCCTTTGATGCTTCTTACAACGCGCTTAGTTGACGCAGGTCTTTCTCCGATTAAGGGGCTTTAAATGGCAGGCGTCCTTTACCTACTTCCCAATCGCATTGCAGAAAATGAGGCTAAAGAGGTGCTACCTGACGCTGTTTTAGAAAAAGCACGCTTATCGACCTATTTTCTAGCTGAAAACGCCAAATCGGCTCGTGCCTACTTAAAGGCCATTAGCCACCCAAAGCCTATTTGTGATTTAACGATTGTAGAAATCGGTCATGACCCAGACACCTCACAGATCGATGCTTGGCTTAAACCCGTTGCAGCAGGGCTCGATGCCTGTATTGTCAGTGAATCAGGGTGCCCGGCAGTCGCTGACCCAGGAGCGATTCTTGTCGCAAAAGCCCATCGACTGGGCATTCGTGTTGTCCCCTTAGTTGGCCCCTGCTCCATTCTTTTGACGCTTATGGCTTCAGGCTTAAACGGTCAACGCTTTCGTTTCTGGGGTTATTTACCCATTGATAAAGAAAAACGGAAAGCTGCAATACTTCACCTTGAAAAAGAAAGTCGCGCAGGAGAAACCGAACTTTTTATCGAAACGCCCTATCGCAATAACACGATGCTTGAGGCGCTTGTTGAAACGCTCATTCCCACGACACGCTTAACAGTTGGGATTGATGTGACAGGAAGTGAGGAAGCTATCCACACACGCACCGTTCGTGAATGGAAACCCTACCTTGGTACTTTAAAGAAAGTTCCAACGGTTTTTGCCTTACTCGCTTAAGAAAATAAGAGGCAACGAAGCTCTTTTGTGTCTTTAGCAATCCCGTAATTTGGCAAAGTGGCAAGGTCATCGGCACTTGTGGCACCGTAACTAACGCCAATGGCGGCAACGCCTGCGTTAAGAGCCATTTGAAGATCTAATTTCGAGTCGCCAATCATGACGGCCTCGTCTTTAGGAATCTCAAGTTCCTCTAAGATTTCAAGAATCATCTCGGGATTTGGTTTCGGATTGCGAATCGCACCGACGCGAGTGGCATCAAAAAATCCAATTAAATCATGAGACGTAAGGACCCGCTTTAAGCCTCGCTCGCTTTTACCTGTGGCAATCGCAAGTTTTACGTCCAATCCCCTCAAGTCATCAAGGAGTTCTCGCATCCCAAAAACAAGACCAATATCTTTTTCGTAAGAAAGATAGCGCTCACGATAGACTTCTTCGAACTCTTCCCAAGCCTCTTTCGGGCAAGTGGGAACAAGATAACTCATCGTATCGTCTCGCCCCAAACCAATCGCAGATCGGGTTTTAGCTTCCCCTGGGTCAGGGTAACCCAAAAGCAAACAGGTATAGCGAATGGATTCGACAATAGCCTCAGTCGTAAGCATCATCGTCCCGTCCCAATCAAATATTGCGAGCTTAAAGCGTGGCTTCATTTCTTAAGTCCCTTCTCTAATGAATTAAGAAGCTTCACGCAGTCGCTAGGGAGTTCTGAGTGAATTTCAATCGGTGCTCCTGAGATTGGATGGGTAAAGGAAAGTGAGTAAGCGTGTAAGAAAAGCCTTTTAAAAGGAATGCCTAAGGCGCCTTGAGAGACGCTTTCGTTAAAGGCATAGTCCCCGTACTTCGCATCTCCCACAAGAGGGTATCCCATTGAGGCGGCATGAACGCGAATTTGATGCGTTCTCCCCGTTTTAAGCTCGGCTTGCAATAGCGTCACCTTCTGAAATCTTTTTAGCACCGTAAAAATCGTATGCGCAAAAAGTCCTTCTTTATCAACGCGAACACGGCGCTCACCCGATGCGAGCGTGTACTTACTTAATGGCTTTTTGACGTGTTCTCTATCGTTGGGCCAATTGCCGACTACAAGAAGCTGATAGCGCTTTTGAATCGTCCCTTCTCGGATTGCCTCCTGAAACCGTACGAGCGCTTTTCTTGTCTTACATAGCACTATGGCTCCAGACGTATCCCTGTCTAAACGGTGCGCCAATTCAAGAAAGGGAACATCCGTTCTTGTTGCTCGAAGCCTTTCAATTAGACCGAAAGAAACGCCTGAACCGCCGTGCGCGGCAAGCCCCGATGGTTTCTCGACAATTAGGAGGTCGCGATCTTCAAAAAGAATGGGAAGTTCCCCCTCTTTAAACCGAGGAGCTGTGGGTTTATTTTCTGTTACGCTAACCCTAACAGGCGGAATCCGAACAACGTCTCCAATAGCAAGGTGGTCATTTACTGCTGCACGCTTTTTATTGACACGCACTTCGCCAGAACGCACCAAGCGATAAATATGGCTTTTCGGAACGCCTTTTAAAACGCTCATGAGGTAGTTATCGAGCCGCTGGTCTTCGTTTGCAGCGTCGATTGTCTTAAGCCTAACTGTTGAAAACTCTTTTTGAGAATTTACTGAGGCAAAATTTTGTTTTTTTAGGGGTTTTTGAGCGCTTATCGCCATCTTTTATGTCTATAATGTCGCACGCAAAACGCGAAGGCGAGATACGTCTTGCCCTCTTTTTTTGTGTTGGTTTCGGCATTTTAGCCGATACCGCTACTTAAGATAATTAAGTGGCACTGTCCAAAATTGCGGTTGAAACTGGCCTACGTCGTTAGGATAAGTCCTGCTTCATTTGGACGTTAAAGAAAATATTTTTGTAAAACGAGCGTTTTCGAAATAGACCATTAAATCAGAATGCTTTTAGCATAAAACCATCAGGTTGCTACAAGGTTCTTTCGATATTCTTTTTCGGATATTCACTCGTTTTCGGCTGCGTTGTAAGAACGACGTGGCAAATGCCGGGAGACGCAAGACGCGCCCTGGGTTAAAAAAGAGTTTTTTTGTGCTAACAAAATTTGTGTTTTTGTTTCAACTGTTGTGCCCTGCGCTTTTTACTACAGAACGCGCAGCCATCTCGCTTGTTAGCACGCTTTTACGGTTACCCGCTCTGGTCATTCTTCCAAGCACTATTTATAAAAAGCCCGTTAGACCAAAACCACTTGGCCTTATGCGGCTCACTTTGCTTGTTAGACCACCAATTGCATCCGCTCTTAATTAATCCATCGCGAATTTGCTCCTCTCCCACGTACACATAAGCGTTGACGATAAAACGCTTATAAAGGGAGCCTAAATTGAAACGGATGTTATTTAACGCCACGCACGCCGAAGAGACGCGTGTGTGCATCGTCGATGGGCAGCAACTCATAGACGTCGACATCGAGACCTACGGACGCGAACAGAAAAAATCCAATATCTACAAAGGCATCATCACACGTGTTGAGCCAAGTTTAGAGGCTTGCTTCGTCGATTACGGTGAAGAGCGTCACGGATTCTTGCCATTTAAAGAAATTGCCCGAAGCTACTTTAAAGAAGGCGTTGATGTACGCACAGTCGGCATCAAAGACGCCGTTGAGGAAGGTCAAGAACTCATTGTTCAGGTTGAAAAAGAAGAGCGTGGTAACAAAGGTGCCGCCCTTACAACCTTTATTAGCTTAGCGGGTCGCTACATTGTTTTAATGCCCAATAACCCACGAGGCGGTGGCGTCAGTCGCCGCATCGAAGGCGAAGAGCGTCAAGAGCTTCGTGCCACAATGGAGCAATTGGAGGTCCCCAATGGGATGAGCACGATTGCCCGCACCGCTGGCATTGGTCGTAGCGTGGAAGAACTCAATTGGGACTTAAATTACCTATTGCGCCTTTGGGATGCTGTGCAGGAAGCAGCCACACCTCAGTACATTCTCGAAACAACGCAAAATGGGAAGAAAGTGACCCATTATGTAAAAGAAAGCGAGAAAAACGGTAAGGCCTTAAAGCGCGCAAACCCAGCTCCTTTCCTTATCGTTGAAGAAAGTAATCTTGTCATTCGTGCAATCCGCGATTACTTCCAGCCTGACATTGGCGAAGTGCTCGTTGATACGGAATCAATCTATGAGCAAGCCCGTCAATTTATGAGCCACGTGATGCCCGATATGATCGATCGCGTAAAGCTCTATAAAGAAGACACCCCGCTTTTCTCTCGCTTTCAAGTTGAGCACCAGATTGAAACGGCCTACGCAAGAACCGTACCCCTTCCTTCGGGCGGCGCGATTGTGATCGATCACACAGAAGCTCTTGTGGCAGTCGACGTGAACTCGGCTCGTGCAACAAAGGGCTCAGACATCGAAGAAACGGCTTTTCGCACCAATTGCGAAGCAGCCGATGAAATCGCGCGTCAAATGAGGCTTCGTGACTTAGGGGGGTTACTTGTCATTGACTTTATCGATATGGCAGAACCCAAGAATCAGCGCGCAATCGAACAAAGAATGCGTGAAGCGATTCGACCCGATCGCGCTCGTGTGCAAGTCAATAAGATTAGCCGCTTTGGTCTATTGGAACTTTCTCGTCAACGTTTGCGTCCCTCCCTATCCGAAGGCAATCACGTCACTTGCCCACGTTGTAATGGCGTAGGCGTCATTCGTGACACGGAATCGAGCGCCTTACAGGTGCTTCGCATCTTGCAAGAAGAAGCGACAAAAGAAGGCACGGGTGCGATCCACGCCCAAGTGCCAGTAGACGTCGCCACATTCTTACTTAATGAAAAACGCGCTGAAATCACGAAGCTCGAACACCGCTATCGTGTTTCAATTGTTTTGATCCCGAATACTTTCTTAGAAACTCCGCACTATCACATCGAACGGATTCGTGCCGATGACGAAAGGCTTGACGATGATATCGCAAGCTACAAGCGCGCAGAAGAATTAACCGCTGTCGCTGACGACCCGTATGCGATTAAGAAGGCAGAAGAAAAGCCTGAGCATACGAAGCAGATTCCTGTCATTAAGAGCATTTTGCCAAAAGACGTGGCTCCGAAGCACGAAGAAAAGCCAGAGCCTAAACCCGAAACCGTTGGGTTCTTCACTAAGCTCTTAGGTTTCTTTGGCATTGGTGGCGAAAAGAAGGAAGAAGAACCGAAGAAAAAGCCACGCAACAAGCGCGATGCGAATAAACGTCGCAATCCTCGTAACGCCCGAGAAGACCGTCAAGCAAGAAACGACCGTCGCCGTAGCCGCGACGAGCGCCGTGAAGCGCGTGCTAAAGAGGAAGCGGCAAAGCCCGCAGCTGAAACAGTGAATGCGATTAAAGCTCCGCAATCGGCAGAAAACAAAGAGGCCGACCGCCGTCAGCGTCGCACACGTCGTGCACGTCGCAATGGTGAGCTTCCCGAAGAAAAGGTCGAGACCTTAAATGGTGCGCCATCTAATGAGGCTCCTGAAGTCAAAGAAGTTCCCACCGAACTCCCCGCAAAGGAAACGCTAAAGGCTCCTGAAGTTAAAGCGCAAGTCGCAGCGCCCGAGGAAACAATCGCAACCGAAGTCGCTCCAAGCGAAACAGTTGTTGACATCGATGAAGTCAATAAAGAGCTTGACCTCGCTCGCTTAGAGGCGAAGAGCGCAAAGAAAGCTCCTAAGGCAAAGAAAGCCGCAGAAGTCGATCAAACGGCAGAGGTGGCGCCAAGCGATGCCCCAGAAGCCGATTTAGAACCCGTTATCGAAAGCGATAGCCGTCGCCGTCGTCCAAGAAGACGTCGTCCGACAAAGGCTGGCGTTGCCACCACTATTGAAGTAAGTGAAGTAAAGCCAACCGAAGCCAGCGAAAAAGAGGCCGCCCTTGAAACTCACGACGAAGTGAAAGAGGAAGTGAAAGAGGAAGTGAAGCTCGAGGTTTCTGAAGCTAAAAAAGAAGTTTCTCAGGATAAAGAGGCCGTTACCGTCGAAGTTAAACCCGAAAAATCGATTGCCGATGGCTTAGAGGAAAACCTCAAGAAAGCCGGTTTAACGCAAGTGGGAACTACGCCAGGATTGGCGAGCACTCCAGCTTATGAACCCGTAAAGTTCGCGGGTCGCCCGAGACCGAAGCTTGAACCGATCAGTGAGGAACCCCTCATTCAGGTTCAAACGAAAAAAGAAGAATAAGAGGTAAATAAAGTTTCGCCTTCCAAGTTGGAAGGCGAAACGCTCTTTATTCGCTCGCAGCCTTTAGCGGGAACTTTGTTCCGCAGTAACCGCACTGGGCTCTCTCAAGTAAAACCGCATCCATTAAAACGAGAGCCATAAGTGCCTCCAATATGGGAGCCGCTCTTAATGCAACACACGGGTCGTGACGGCCCTTTGTTAAGACAGTTACTGCCTCTCCTTTTTCATTGATGCTTGCCAATGGCTTATGAATCGATGGCGTCGGTTTAAAGGCAACCGTCGCACAAATCGGAGCGCCTGTGGAGATGCCGCCTAAGATGCCTCCTGCGTGGTTTGATGCAAAACCATCAACATGCATCTCATCTGCGTTTTCACTTCCCTTCTTTTGAGTGACAGCAAAGCCATCACCAATTTCTACGCCCTTAACGGCATTTAGACCCATAAAGGCATAGGCCAACTTTGCGTCTAACCGGTTATAGATGGGGTTTCCGAGACCAGCGGGAGCTCCGAGGGCTTCGATGTAAAGTAATCCCCCTACGCTATCTTCAGATTTACGAATTGAATCGATATAGCTTTCGACCTCAGTGATTTGCTTTTCGTTTGGAATAAAGAAGGGATTCGTGTTAACAAACTTCCAATCTTCGAAATCGATTTTTACTGTGCCAATTGCTTTCACGCAAGCGCGAATCTCAATACCAAGTTCTTTTTTAAGCCACTTTTTCGCAACGGCCCCTGCGGCAACTGTGGGAGCCGTTAATCGCGCTGAAGACCTGCCGCCACCCCGAGGATCACGAATACCGAATTTAGCAAAGTAGCCAAAATCAGCGTGAGAGGGTCGAAAGAGATCAGCAATCTCACTGTAATCTGAGCTCTTATGGTCGGCATTGCGAATCAAAAGCGCGATGGGAGTGCCTGTGGTTTTCCCTTCGTAAACGCCAGATAAAATCTCAACGGTATCGCTTTCTTTTCGTTGTGTGACAAAGCGTGAAGTTCCTGGGCGACGTCTATCTAATTCGCTTTGAATATCCTCAAGGCTTAGCTCCATCCCAGGAGGGCACCCGTCGATTACGCAACCGATTGCTGGCCTATCTAATTCGCTTTGAATATCCTCAAGGCTTAGTTCCATCCCTGGAGGGCACCCGTCGATTACGCAACCGATTGCTGGCCCGTGGCTTTCCCCAAAATTCGTCACGACGAAAACTTCACCGAAACTCGAAGAGGACATTGAAAACTCCCTATAAAATCGCTTAGATTCGTTCTTTGGATTTTAGAATACTTACCTTTAAACCGACTACGCACACCATTATGACGAAAACAGTTGATGCTAAGTGGCTCAAAGACACGCTTTTAGACGTCTCGGATGCCCTTTCTGAAGCCCTTAACCGCCTTGAAAAAGATTCCCGCAGTGCCCCAGGGCTTCTTGAGCACGAGATTCCTGATATCTACGCCAAATTAAACTATGCAGTAAATACCGCCTACACAGGTTCCCCTGACCTCGATACGGTCGACCATAATGCGCTAATTGCTTGGCCTAAAGGCGAAGCCTTTCGCGTCTTTGGCGCTAAAGGATCACGGGCTCGGGCTCCAAAATAATATTAAAGCGCTTTTTCACCCCAAGCTGCACAAGGCGAGCAACACCCATGATGTCTTCGCCTGTGGCATTACCCGTGTTAACTAAAACAAGCGGTTGACGACGGTACACACAGGCATCACCCACGGATTTGTTCTTTAATCGCGATTGATCGATAAGCCAGGCAGCAGAGACTTTTAAGCGCCCTGAAGTCATCCGATGTGCGCAAGCCTCAGGGTTACGTGCCAAAAAGCGCCTTCCGCTCATACGTGAAAGAATCGGGTTTTTAAAGAAACTCCCGACACTTCCTAAGCAACGAAGGCCTGGGAGTTTTCCACGACGCAAAATCAAGATTTCGTGAGAAACCAACTCAGGCGTTAATTCGAGAGCACTTAAGGGCTTTAAACGCTCAGCAAGCCCTTTGTAGTTAAGACGCGGCGTAAAGCTCTTAAATAAAAGGAATGTCGCAGAAAGCACAATCCAATTCTTCGCTTTTTCTGTCTTAAAGATGCTCGTGCGATAGGCGTATTCGCAGTCTTTGCACGAAAGTTCAATCACTTCGTCATTTACGGGATCGTAGCAACTTACAGAAATAAGGCGATCTCCCACTTCAACGCCGTAGGCGCCAATGTTTCCAACGACGGCGCCCCCAATCGTTCCTGGGATCCCAGAGAGGTTCTCTAATCCACACCAGTGGTGCTTGATCATCAATTTCACAAAGTCATTCCAAGACTTTCCTGCTCCGACGCGTAGCAACACCGTATCGTCGTCTTGTTCGATCACATTAAGCGACTTATTCACCGAGTGTAGGATCAATCCTTCGAAGTCTTTGGTGAAGATCGTGTTTGAGCCTCCACCCAAAATAAAGCGACGCATCGTTGCGTAGAAAGGATCGGAGAAGATGGCTCTTAAATCCTCGACGGTCTTAAATTCTGCGTAGTACTGAGCCTTCGCAGGTAAGCGCATCGTGTTTTTATCTTTTAAATCGACATTTGTTTGAACCGTTGTCATGGGTCTACTCCCTAAATTTCCCCTAAACGTTCGGTAATTTCTTTTTCCACCGTCTCGCTATCGAGACCAGCGTCAATAAAGAGTTCCTGGGTCTTGCCTTGAAGAATGAATCGATCGGGTAGTCCAATTTCAAGCGTAGGAACGACGATGTTCTCACGCGACAAGACTTCAAGTACGCCAGAACCCGCACCCCCTGCAACAACCCCCTCTTCGGCTGTCACAATGAGGTCATGGGTTTTTGCCGCTTCAATAATCGCGTCTTCATCTAAGGGCTTAGCAAAACGCATATCAATAAGCGTTGCCCCAAGGTGCTCGGCAACTTCCCATAAATTTTTGACCATTGAACCAAAGGCAAGGATTGCTACGCGTTTGGCTTTCTTCTTTTTGCTCTTTAGTAGAGTGCGTGATTTCCCGATGGGAATCGTCTCGAAATCGTCGCTAGGCAAAATCCCCCGACCTTTTCCTCTTGGGTAACGCACTGCAGCAGGTGTTCCTAATTTCACAGCGGTCGTTAGCATCATGCGCGCTTCTTTTTCATCGCTTGGCGTCATGATGGTCATATTGGGCATACTACGCAGATACGCGATATCAAAAACGCCATGGTGCGTCGGGCCATCGGCTCCCACAAGACCCGCACGGTCAATCGCGAATGTCACAGGTAAATTTTGCAGTGCAACATCGTGCACGATTTGATCGTAAGCGCGTTGCGCAAATGTTGAATAAATCGCAACCACTGGGTGTAGACCCTCGCACGCAAGCCCTGCGGCAAAGGTCACAGCGTGCTGTTCGCAAATCGCCACATCGCGATAACGCTCTGGGAAACGCTTTTCAAATTCAACTAGGCCACTACCCTCACGCATTGCAGGGGTAATGGCATAAATCTTCGGGTCAACGGCAGCGATATCGCAAATCCATTTGGAGAAAACCTCCGTGTAGGTGGGGTGTTCGGGATCTGATTTCGGCGTAATAGGAACCAACGGGTCAAAGGCTGATACCCCGTGATAAATCGTCGGGTTTTGCTCAGCTGGCGCGTAGCCCTTTCCTTTTACGGTTGTCACATGCAAAACAATCGGACCCATGGGACCCTCAAGAGCACGAAGCTTAGTGAGCATGCGAACAAGTCCTGGTAAATCGTGCCCGTCGATCGGACCAAAGTAATTTAAGTCGTACGTGGAAAAGATCGATGACGGAGGACTTAAAAAATTCACTGTCTGCTTTTCCATGCGCTTAGCAAGCTCGTGCAGAAGCGGCGTATTTTTAAGTAAGCTCTTACCGAAATTTCTCATTCTCCAAAAGTGACTCGTGCTCACTAATTTACCTAAGTGCCCGCATAAGGCCCCAACTGGAGGAGAAATTGAGCAATTGTTGTCGTTAAGGATAATAAGGAGACGAATCCCCTCTTTGTAATCTCCTGCGTGATCGAGCGCTTCGCTTGCCATCCCGCCCGTGAGCGCCCCATCGCCAATCACAGCTATGTGCCACCTCTCATCATGACCATTTAAGTGTGAGGCAACAGCCATCCCGAGAGCAGCAGAAATCGAGGTCGAAGAGTGCGCGGTACCAAAGGCGTCATATTCGCTTTCTTCACGCTTAGGGAACCCTGAGATTCCTTTGTATTGACGAACGTGCTTTAAGGCCTCGCGGCGCCCAGTTAGGATCTTATGCGCATACGCCTGATGCCCCACGTCCCAGACAAGGCGGTCATCTGGGGTATTGAAAACATAGTGAAGCGCAATGGCAAGTTCGACGCTTCCTAAGGAACTTGAGAGGTGGCCACCGGTGTGGCTTACGCACTCAATGATGTGGCTGCGGATTTCGCTTGCGAGCCCTGGCAACTCTTCAAGCTTTAATTTTCTTAAGTCTTGCGGACTCTCAATCGTATTTAATAGTTTCATATCACTCATTTTGTCCGCTCTATCATGTAATGGGCTAAGTCAGATAAATGAAAAAGTGCACCTTGTTCAAAAATCGTTTTCTCTTCTAATGCGGCAATGGCATTTAATGCGTCAGTAAGGCACTTTTGCGCCAAGGCATTTGACGCCTCAAGGCCCAAAAGAGAGACAAACGTCGGCTTATCGTTTTCGGCGTCTTTGCCAGCGGTTTTGCCAAGAGTGGCCGCATCAGAGGTGACATCCAAAATATCGTCAATCACTTGAAAGCCAAGACCTAAGGCTGCGCTAAAAGACAAAAGAGAAGGCTTCGCTAAGTCGTATAAATCGCGCTTACCTGAAAGCGCCCCCATCAAAATCGCCGCCTCAATTAAGGCGCCTGTCTTTTTGCGGTGCATCGCTGTTAAAAGATCAATATCGATTTGATGACCGACGTTTTCTAAATCAATCGCTTGACCTGCGCACATTCCTTCTTTACCGCAAGCTTTTGCAAAGATCGAAATGATTTCTAAGCGAGCGGCGGGAGAAATAGTGAGGTCAGTTAAAAGTAAGAAAGCCTCAGGCTGCAGGGCGTCTCCTGCGAGCATCGCCTCTCCTTCTCCGAACTTTACGTGGCACGTGGGTTTTCCGCGACGCAATGTAGAAAGCCTCAGGCTGCAGGGCGTCCCCCGCAAGCATCGCCTCTCCTTCTCCAAACTTTACGTGGCACGTGGGTTTTCCGCGACGCAATGTGTCGTTATCCATGCTCGGAAGATCATCGTGAATAAGCGAATACGCATGCACGAATTCCAAGGCAAGCGCGATGCGGTCGGTATCTTCTTTTTTCGCTAAGGTTAAAGCGCCCGCTGCGTAAGATAAAAGCGCACGAATGCGTTTTCCGCCGCCAGTTACCGCGTAGTTCATTGCGCTAACGAGTCGTTCTGTCTCCTTGGAAGTGGGAGTAAGAACTTTTTGAGCAAGCCCCTCAAGATCTTCCCGTAAAGGCCTTGCCCACGCGTGAAAGCGCTCGGAATCAAAGACGTAATTTTCAATGTGTGAGTTCATGAGAAAGCACTCTAGAAAGGAACATCGTCATTGGTCTTCTCGGTGCTTTTATCAGCTTCGCCATAGATGCGAAGCTTTTCTTCTGCAGCGTTAAGCGCTTCTTGACAGATTTGCGCAAGCTTTTGGCCACGCTGGAACTTTTCTACAGATTCATTTAAAGAGAGCTTTCCTGATTCCATCGCCTCAACAATCGTTTCAAGTTCAGCGATTGCTTCTTCAAAGGTCGGTTTCGATGATGTAGCCATTGCGCTTTACCCCAATAAGCTTTCTCTTAGAAATATTGAAAAAACGCCTAAGAACGTTTTGATCTAAGAGAAATACTCGCAAAGATATCCAAAAAAAGAACGTAGGAGATTCTAGCGCAGAAAAGAAGAGAATTTTTCCCAATAAAATGAACGAAAAACTAAGATCATTTACCTATTTTTGGGGTATTTTTGAATCTAGGAAGGGAATCTTGAAGGATTTGGAGCGGGAGACGAGTCTCGAACTCGCGACCTCAACCTTGGCAAGGTTGCGCTCTACCAACTGAGCTACTCCCGCATCAATTTCTCACTTCGTCCGCGTGTTTGGAGGCGCGAGGCGGAGTCGAACCGCCGTAAACGGATTTGCAATCCGGTGCATGGCCGCTTTGCTATCGCGCCGTCGGTTACGCTCTTTTAGGCTCCTTAAACTCACAAAGAAGTTTTTGGAGCGGGAGACGAGTCTCGAACTCGCGACCTCAACCTTGGCAAGGTTGCGCTCTACCAACTGAGCTACTCCCGCACGCCCGAAGCGAGGATTGGCATTTTACACACTCGTCGCATCTTGTCAAGATAAATTTTGGCAAAATCTAGCGTAATCTTTGACCTATTCTATTTCGTGAAATGCCTTTCGTTTTTTACGCACGAAAAGTGTCTTCAATTAGCTTGAAAAAAATGAGATCACCCTCTTATCGCGGTCGCTTTGCGCCAAGTCCCACAGGAGAGCTTCACATGGGAAGCCTTGCCTGTGCGATGGCTAGTTTCTTGGATGCGAGAAGTCATGATGGTGCTTGGATTCTTCGTATTGAAGACATCGATACCGAGCGCTCTAAATCAACCTACAGCGCCGCAATCTTAAAAACGCTTGAGCGCTTTGGTTTGGTTAGCGATGAACCAGTTGTTTATCAATCTAACCGCCTAGATCTTTATAAAGAGGCTTTTGAAAAGCTTAAAGCCGAAAACCTTCTTTACGGTTGCGCTTGTTCAAGAAAAGAAATTGAAGAATGCGCTAAGGCTCTTGGATTGGCCCCTCACGTCTATCCTGGAACATGTCGCAAAAAGCCTCCTACAAAACCAATCCGTTCATGGCGATTTTTGGTCCCTGAGGGACGCATTTCTTTTCACGACCGCCTTGCGGGAATAATTACAGAGGACACCTCAAAATCCGTGGGCGACTTTGTCATAAAACGCGCCGATGGCCTTTGGGCCTATCAATTGGCTGTTGTCGTTGACGATAGCGAGCAAGGGATTACAGATGTTGTGCGAGGAGCGGATTTACTCGATAACACAGCGCGGCAAATTCACTTGCAACGGGCCTTGGGTTACCTTGAGCCGCGCTACATGCATATACCACTTGTTTTAAATAGCGAGCATCAGAAGTTATCAAAGCAAACGAAGGCGCCTTCTGTGGCAAGGGAAGACCCCTTAAAGACGCTAGAGACATTAATGGCGCACTTTGGATTGCCCAAGACGAACGCGAAGGATCTTGATGCCTTCTGGCGCGAAGCGACAAAGCTATGGAAAGAAAAATACGTCTGCTAAATTATTCCGCGACCCAAGGAATCGGTTGCGGGAAAAGCTGATCGACTAAAGAGTGGATTGTCTTTGTGGTTTCGTCTGCATCTTCGTAAAAGACTCTTTCAGCGTTTTCCAAGTTCGAAACCACACGAACAGTATTGCGTCGCGAATTAACGTTGCGTGTTAATTCAAGAGAGGCCTTCTTAAGAACGGACTTTGTCCAGCCACCAAACTCAAAGTGAAATTTCACGCAGCTAACGCAATCCTTAGCCTCTTCTTCGTCATTGACTTCTCTTACCTTAAGACCGTGTTCTTCGATGGCGCGTCGCACTTCATAGCTCATCGCAACAGAGCTTTCAGGATCGACCTTAAGGCAAATTTCAGAATCCTCAGGGGAACTGAATTGATACTGATAGGGGTTCATGGCGTACGGTACATTTTTGCACCCAGCCAAAATAAGCGTACTTGAAATAGCAAAAGCAGCCACAAAAAGTGTGGCGCGCGAGCGATTTTTCTTAAACAAAAATGAACTCCCTCAAAATCGATATGTGAATCCTATCACACACGCTCTTCACTAAGGGTACTGACGTGAGCGAAAACCGATCTTGAAAGCGTACGAGAGTCGTAGCCTCCTTCTAAGAAACTTATAAGTCTCTCGGAAGAAAATTCATGCGCCAATCGCATTAAAAGCCGCGTGATGTAGGCGTAATCGAACTCAGAGAATTTCAAAAGTGTTTGGGTATCGGCGTAATGCGTATCAAAGCCAAAGGAAACAAGAATGAGTTCGGGAGCAAAAGATTGAACCCTCGAGAGCCACTCGGACTCAAAGCGCGCTATAAAGTCCTTTCCTGTTGCCCCATCTTCAAGAGGCATCAAAAAGATGTTCTCTCCCCTCACTGGAGGACTGAAAGGAAAGCCCGAGGCCTGAAAGCTATCGAAAAGAAAAACCCGCTTATCTCCTGCGAAGATATCGGCTGTGCCATTGGCTCGATGCGCATCCACATCAAAAATTGCGATTCGTTTAATCCCACAGTGCTCCAAAGCGTACCGCGCAGCGGCAGCCACCGTGTTAATTAAGCAAAAGCCTTCCCCGAAATCTTTTCCTGCGTGGTGTCCTGGAGGACGCGCAAGAATAAAGGCGTTTTTCACTTTCTTAGAAGTTACGGCACGAACGGCCTCTATTGCCGCCCCCACGTTTTTGTAAGCAGCCTCTAAGAGCTCGGTTGTGACTGTGGTTTCTTCAGAAATTTTGCCGTTTACTAAAGAAAGATTTTTAAGCTTTTCTAGATACGTGCGATCGTGAACAGAAAGAATCTCTTCTTTACTACAGGCCTCACTTTCAAACATGAGAAGTCGTTTATTTAAGCCACTAACCTCTAAAAGAGACTCCATCTTCCTAAGACGTAACGGACTCTCAGGACTTGCGGCTGAGCCCTTGGCGCTTAAACATAAATCATGCGTAAAAAAGCCCGTTGTCATGGCGTAAATAATCGATAAGAAAAAGGCGATATGATTCGAAGAGCCGTTATTCTATCCTTATGTTTGGTCTAGATAAGACAAGAAAAATAGCGATTTCCCCTATGAGAGCCTCTACACGGAGTCAAAAACTATCTCGTCGCACACTGCTTGGTGCTGCGGCCGTCGGTTTTACTCTAAGTAGCCCCCTACTTTTTGCAGCTGAGATCATCGACTACAGCGAACGTGAGGATGTGATTTCTTGGGTGAAAAAAGTTTCGGACGTCAATGGGCTCGATTCAGCGTGGATATTGAAAAACCTCTCGAAGGCGCGTCACGTCCGCATCGCTAAAAAAACGATGGATCGCGACGATAAAACAGCTCCTGCGCGCGATTGGAAGCAATATAAGACGAGGACCTTGACTGAAGAGCGGATCGCCAAGGGCGTACGCTTTATGAGAAAAAATGAAGCCTTTCTAACTCAAGCCCGGGAAGACTACGGAGTGCCTGAATCAATTATCACGGCAATCCTTGGCATTGAATCGATTTACGGAAAATCGATGGGCCGCTACAGGGCCTTAGATGTCTTAACCACGCTTTCTTTTGATCACGAAAGAAGAGCGCCTTTTTTTCAAAGGGAATTGGAGGCATTCTTTATCCTTTGCGCAGGTAACGAAATTAATCCCACTACGGTACAAAGTAGTTTCGCAGGAGCAGTTGGCATGTGCCAATTTATGCCAACAAATATCCTACGCTATGCCAAAGATGGCGATGGCGATGGAAAAATTGATTTACGCTATAGCGCAGCCGATGCCATCGCCTCAACGGCAAACTTTTTAAAAGAAAGCGGTTGGGTAAAAGACCTTCCCATTGAATGGGCTTGCGACAGTAGTGAAATCCACGCCAAAGACATTGACGCAGGCGGAATCCTCGCACACACAACGCTACAAAACCTCATGGACGCAGGAATTGAACCTTTAGAAAGAATTGATCTTGCGCCAGGGACCGCCGCGCTCTTAATCGATCTACCAACAAAAGAGGCCTCAAACGAGACCTCCATTGCGTGGTTTATCGGAACGGAAAATTTTGCGACACTGCTTAAATATAACCGTTCCTACTTTTATGCCCAAAGTGTGGTCGAGCTCGCAAGCCTTATAGAAAAACGCAAGGTTGATGACGAGCCCTTCCTCTTTTTCTAGTTATTCGTCTGTCACTTCCATAAAGCAGCTGCTTTTAGCGAGACAAAGCGGACAGACGTAATCCTCGGGCAACGACTCTCCTTCATAAACATGACCACAAAGTTTGCAGCGGAACTTGCGTTTCGGTTTCGAGCATTCTTTATTTTCTGAGCAAGGCTTCTTTCCCTCGCAGGCTTTTTCTTCGGAGCATTCTTTCTTACATGCGCTGCAATCTAAGTCTGAAGAACGATCAATGTAGGTTGTGTGAAGCATTTCGTGGGCAATCTTACTTAAAGGCAAGCCATAGAACTCTTTATAAAGTTCTTCGATTTCTGGGTTTTCGTGACTACGACGCAATGTCATCGACTTATCGCGAGTGAAAATCGACTTAATGCGTTTGTTGCGAGAGGATTCTTCGCGCCCGAATTCAAGGCGTGGTTGACCGCCACCGCCGATGCAGCCACCAGGACAGGTCATCACTTCAACGAAGTCGTAGTGGGCCTTGCCCTCTTTCATCGCTTCGATAAGTTTTCCAGCAGTCGCAGTGCCGAAAACGACAGCGACCTTAACGCTCGTTCCTGCGATTGTGACGGTGGTCTCACGAAGATTCTCATCGCCATCAACCGGTTCTAAGTGAAGAGTATCTGGATCGAGATTTTCGCCTGTGAGATAAAAATACGCACTACGAAGTGCAGCGAGCATCACTCCGCCTGTGGCCGCAAAGATCACACCTGCGCCCGTGGCATATCCGAGAGGATGGTCAAAGTCAGAGTCTTCGAGCGCTTCAAAATCAATCTTTTCTTCCTTGGCCCAACGGGCGAGCTCACGCGTGGTGATTACGAAATCCGTGTCTCGCATCTCTGGCTTATCCCAGTAGCGAGCCGAGGCGTTTAACTCGGGGCGATTGATTTCAAACTTCTTAGCTGTGCATGGCGTTAATGCCACATTGACGATGCGTGATGGATCAATTCCCATCTTCTTAGCAAAATAGGTCTTCATCGTTGCGCCCTGCATCGCAATCGGGCTTTTTGCCGTGGATAAATGCGGCAAGACTTCGGGGTAGAAAAGCTCACAGTATTTGACCCACGCCGGACAACAACTTGTCCATTGAGGGAGTTTTTCTTTGTGATTCTTGATCCGTTCGACGAATTCTGAGGCCTCTTCAACAATCGTGAGATCGGCTCCAAAGTTCGTATCTAGGACATACTTAGCGCCCAATTTACGTAGGAGCGAGACCATCTTTCCTTGCACAAAGGTGCCTGGCTCAAGGCCGAAAGATTCACCCAAAGCAACTCGCACCGCAGGAGAGGTTGTGACAATCACAATCTTTTCTGGATTCTTAAGCGCCTCTTTTAGGCATGGGACATCATCTTTTTCAACAAGACTTCCCACAGGACAGGCGTGAATACACTGTCCGCAGTGCGTGCAGATTCCACGATTGCCAGTTTTCTCTAAGTCATAACGACCAAGGACTCCGACGTAATCGCGACAAACTTTTGCACAAAGACCGCACTTAACGCAGAGTGACTCAATGCGTTCAACGCTTGGATTATCAAGTTCGATGGGTACTCGCACAGTAGTGCTCATATGTTCAGTCATTGGTATTCCCCTTTCTATAACGTTCCTTGATTCGATTGTATGGCAAAAAAGAAAAAAATCCACTCGGGTTATGAATTAAATTATCCCGATAGAGTCCTTCTATTTTTATATTGGATCTGAAGAAACGTGAAGAGAAAAAGATTA
>CAVJUW010000018.1:0-15930 GCA_963652725.1 Bacteroidaceae bacterium
ACTACGCAGGACAACTTGAACTTGAATCGCGAGGAGAAAACTCGGGCTATATCGACTTGATGCTAACACCAAGAACCAATCCCAAGCTTCCAAGTTATCTTATTGAGATTAAACACCTTCATAAGGAAGAGGCAAGTGAAGCTGCTATCGATACGGCTCTAAGAAACGCTAAAGAGCAAGCTAAGCGCTATAGCGCAGGAGGGGCTGTTAAAGCGATACCGAACCTTAAGCGATTGGCTATCGTCTACGTAGGGATTCGTTTGGGCGCGTTCGAGGTCTTCTAGAGCTTTGGCCGCTCAAGATTTCCCTGTAGCAGTGAAAATCTTCAAAAATTGGATTTTCAGAGTGCTTTATTTGTTGTAAAATGAGTCTTTTCCGAATTAATTGTTGAACTCAAATGGCTCGTATTACTGTTGAAGATTGTCTTAAAAAGGTGCCAAACCGCTTTGAACTCGTTCTTTGCGCGACATATCGTGCTCGTATGCTCTCACAGGGCCATACGCCACGCGTTGACACAAAGGACAAATACACGGTAGTTGCCCTGCGCGAAATCGAACAGGGTTACATCGGTAAAGAAATGCTCGAGCGCGTGCCCTTATAACTCTTCATCCGTTTACAGATGCCTAAAGTGCTGTGTACTTTGGGCATTTTTGGCTCAATAAGGAGCCTTCGGGCCTAAAGCCAGAGCGACTATGGAGACAAAAACGGGTACAACACTTCCAACACCTCAATCCTCAGAAACAGATGAGGATTACGATGTTGCGTACCTATCTCATTACCAAGATCGCATTGGCGAAGAAGCCGACCTTCCTCTCTTTTTCTCTGTTGCAAAACCTGCCAAGATTGTCACAAGCTCTGAGCTCTTAGACCGTTGCGCGGTTTATCTCTCAAAAGCTGACATTGAACGCATCAAAGAGGCGTTTCGTTGCGCAGACGAAGCGCACTTAGGGCAATTTCGGATGTCAGGAGAACCCTACATCACGCACCCATTGGCTGTTGCTTCAATTCTTGCTGATTGGCACATGGATGCCGATACAGTTTGCGCTGGTCTCTTACACGATGTGCTTGAAGACACGGGGATGAGCAAATTGGAGATGGTCGAGCGCTTTGGCGTTCAGATTGCTGAGCTTGTCGATGGCGTCAGTAAATTAGCCAAGATTAGCTTTTCTTCCAATGAAATTGCCCAAGCTGAAAGTTTTCGCAAGATGCTTTTAGCCATGAGCCGCGATGTGCGAGTCATTCTCGTGAAACTCGCCGACCGTCTGCACAACATGAGAACCTTGGGCGTGATGCGGCCCGAGAAACGACGCCGTATCGCAACAGAGTCCTTAGAAATCTTTGTTCCAATTGCTCATCGCTTAGGGCTAAATGGCGTTTACCGTGAATTGCAAGAATTGGCGTTTATTCATCAGCATCCACTACGCTACAAAATCTTGCGAGCCAACGTTTTAAGAACGCGAGACAAACGCCGCGCTGTTCTTGAAAGAATCTTAAAAGAAACGCGAGAAGCGCTTCCGAAATCCAATATTCACGCTCGCATTCAAGGTAGAGACCGCACGATTTACGGAATCTACAACAGAATGCGTGATACGCACGCCTCGTTTTCTGAAGTTTTGGATATTTACGGCTTTCGTATCATTGTGCGCACCGTAGAAGAGTGTTATCTCACGCTTGGTGCCCTCCACCGCCTTTATAAGCCCATTAATCGGCGCTTTAAGGACTTTATTGCCATTCCGAAATCCAATGGCTACCAAAGCCTACATACGACAGTCGTGGGTCCCTTTGGCACACCCGTTGAGTATCAGATTCGCACCGAAAAGATGCATCGGATTGCGGAAAAAGGTCTTTTGGCACACTGGATCTATGGCGATGGGATGGACACAAGTGAAATTCAAACACTTGTTTCCAATTGGCTTCAGAGCCTAATGGAAATTCAGCGTACGAGTACTGACCCCTCGGAATTCATTGAAAACATTAAGGTTGACCTCTTCCCAGATCGCATTTATGTCTTTACGCCAAAGAGCCGTATCTTGACGCTACCGCAAGGAGCGACCCCCGTTGACTTTGCCTATCAAATCCACACGGGTATCGGCAATCACGCCACGGGCTGTCGCGTCAATGGCGAACACGCCTCGCTTTCTCGGATTTTGCGTAACGGCGATATGGTTGAAATCCTCACCGACGATGCTGCGCACCCAGCGCCCGAATGGCTTCGGTTTGTCCGAACGGGCAAAGCGCGAGCCAAGATTCGCGAATTCTTACGCGAGAGAAACCCAGAAGAGTCCGTCAAACTCGGGGAAGAGGCTCTTTTAAAAGCCGCGCTTGATGCAAAACTTGATATCGATACGGTGCCAGAACCAATCTGGTACAAGATTTTGAAAGAAACCGGAGAAGCCAACCGCAAGGCACTCTTAGCCGATATTGGTTTAGGAAAGATTTTTGCCGCGGCTCTCATTACTCGCATCACACGTCTAGCGCAAGAAAAAGCGCCTGCCACAAGCCGCGTTCCCGTGACAATCCACGGCACTGAAGGCGTTGCAGTGCAACTTGCTGGCTGTTGCCACCCAATTCCAGGTGATGCTATCTGGGGCTTTATGCGTAACGGTTTAGGTTTAAGCGTTCACCGCGCCGACTGTGTCCACGTGGAAAAGGGCCGTCGCATCGACCCGAATCGTTGGATGCCTGTGCAGTGGAAAGAAGAAGCCCATAGCGAAGCGCTTTTTGCCGTTCCCATCCTTTTACTCGTGAAAGATGAGCGTGCAACGTTAGCGCGCGCGGCTACGCTCCTAGCGAAACTGCATTCCGCAATCACGGGCGTCGGCATCTCAGATCAAATCACGGGACGCACGCAAACGCTACGTCTTATGATTCAAGTGCGAGATAACAAACACTTAGAGAGAATCCTTCAAGAGCTTAAGAGCATCGAACCCGTGATTAGCGTACGCCGAATGTTTGATAGCAGCCGACCACTTCGCGAAGACAACAAACCCGTGAAAAACTAACGAAAAACCTTCGGTTTTGCCTTGCTTTTCACTCTGAGTTCCACCATAATGAACACCTTTCCCGGTTTGGCACGTGGGCGCATGCCCGCTGTAAGACCGCCTTTCAGGGCGGCGGGCGCGCAAGGACGCCAGGGCGACCGACAAAACAATCACTAGGAAACTACATAAAAATGAAACCGAATATTCATCCTGAATACCGCGAAGTCGCATTCCTTGACATCTCTGTTAATAAGACGTTCATTATTTCGAGCGCTGTGCAGACCAAAGAAACCATCGAAATCGACGGCAAGACCTATCCGCTCTTTAAGTTGGATACCTCTTCCGAGAGCCACCCCTTCTACACGGGCGCTCAGACTCGTATCGTTGAAGCTGGTCGCGTTGAGAAGTTCCGCGCGAAGTTTGCCGCGAAGAACAAGGAATTAAACGACGCAGCCGCTGCAAAGAAAGCCAAGAAGTAATCTTTCTTTTCGGTTAGTTGCTCAAAAAGGGTGTTGATAATCAGCGCCCTTTTTTATTCCCTTTACAAAATGAGAAAGGGCGAAAACCTTCCCCGCCCTTTCTTAATGAAAAACCCGAGATGCCTAGAAGGTGTGTTGCAAACCCACGGTCAAATCAAACTCTTTTTCCTTGACCTTTCTTGTAGCAGATTTAAATTTCGTCTCAAGATACCCAGCGCCCGCATAGATGTGCGTGCGTTTACTTAAAGGGTAAGTGTAAGTGGCTGCAACGTTATAGGTCTTTAAGGTGTTGGCGTAGTCACTCTCGGACTTAACAGTTGTGTAATAGGCGCCGAAACTAGCTACACCTGAGCAAAGCGGAACGGAAACACCCAAGTGAAAATTGTGCCCCTTAACCGCTGTGTCAGCAAAAGGCGCTCCCCCTTCATCAGCGTAATCCAAGGAGAGTCTCGTTGTCTCGTAACCACCAGCATAGATTTGATTTGTGCCGTATTGATAGGCGGCATAAATCTTAGCGACATCAAAATCGTAACTCGCTCCAAGGCTAATCGTGTGGCTATCATGTTTAACAACCCGAGCCCACGATGGAGCTAGATTCGCTGAAAAAATAGCAACGGCTGCTAAGGGACCATTCTCATACGTTAGACCAACGGCAGCAAAGCGCTCAGAGGAGTTCTTGCCTTCTGTACCGTCATCTTCCGAGTTCACCTTAAAAGAGTACTGTGCGTAACCCTTAAAACCGGAAATAGAAGGCGTGGCATAGGTAATCATATTGTTTGCCATGTCAGTAGCGTAGAAGTAGTTACAGGAGCCAATCGCAACGGTCCAACCACCATCGAAGACATCGACGTTGTGCATGAAGATGTTATAAGCGCCATAGTTTGACGTGAGCGATCCCATATTGCCAAAGCTTAATTCGCCAAAGGGGCCTGCGACGGTTAATCGTGACTCACGATTGAAAATGCGATTGCTCCATTCCAACGAGCCATCATCGGAATTAAAACCACTTTCAAGATTAAAGCTTACCGAATAGCCATTTCCGAGTTCTTCACTTCCCTTGATTCCCCAACGAGAGCCTGGGCTCGTACGGCTTTGCATCACCCAAGAGGATTCGCTTTCTGTTTCTCCCTTGTAGTAGGTATAAAGGAGTCCTGTGTCAATGCTGCCGTAAAGAGTCACATTGGCAGCAAAAGCACCCGAGGCAAAAGCGCTGGCAACCGCGCACGCAAGAATCTGTTTTTTCATAGTGTCTCCCAATCAAAAAGCCTGATATCTTCAGGGGCTTTCTCAAGGATGCGTTCATCGGCAAGGAAAGTCTTCACCCAATACTGAAAAGATAATCGAGACAGCACGGTACTGACAACAAAGCTATACCAACTTTTGAAGCTTCTGTTGCATAAATAATTCTTCTAAGCTTGGGAAAAACGGCCTTACTTCACTTGTACGAGCTTAGGGCCTCTGCTCTTAGAAGCAGGCCAAGCAAGGCTGAAAAACCTCCCGAATTTGACAGTTACTTTTTGAACAAAGCCAGTCGGCACAAGGCTTAGCGGCCGATTTCTCTCGTCGGATATATGTTATAAAGATTTGAGCTTTAGTGCGCGCTTCACCTGTGCTGCCGTGGCTCTGCTTGGGAGTTTCCCAAGACCCACAGCTTCTGCGATGGCTTCGAAGTCTCCTTCTGTGTTGCTCTTGCAGTAGTACGTTTCCTTTTCTCCGAGGATTTGTTCTTGAAGTTTTGCCTCCGAGAGAGACTCAACAATTCTCTCAGCTGATAGATGCAATCCTGCCATCTCAAGTTCCTTTTCAAGTAGCCGGTGCATCACTAAGGCCATAAAGCAAACAAGAAAGTGTCCGCGGATTCTCCGCTCTTTCCAATGGAAACACGGACGAGCTTCAAGTAACGATTTCGAGATGCGGAAGGATTCTTCAATCTGCCAGAGACTATGATAGATAGACATCACCTCTGCGGCTTCCATTTTGCTATCTGAGTAAACAATGCCGTAGTAGCCATCAAACGCCTCAGCTTTCTTAATGCGCTCTTGATCTAACCCGATGGCAAGCTTATCGGCATCAACCTTAAGATAGCTTTTCCCGCCCCGCTTTAAATCACTCTTAAATAGCGCTGGGTTCTCTGTGTACCTTTGCGCCTTATCGATGAGCCGTTGTCTGTCGGCCGCGTCTTTTCTAGCTCGTTTGGCTGAGTAATTAATCAGCAAATTCGACGTGAGTTTTCCAGGCTTGACTTCGCCTGTCTTTTTATCAAGAACAGGAATCTTGCGAGTCTCTTCAGTGATTTTGTAGCGCTGTATCCCTAATTTGGCTATGGACTCAGATGTGACTTCCGTCCACCCGTTCTTATCGAGAACTTGCTCTTGAATTTCTTTATTTGCGCTCCGAAGTCTGAAGGCAATGACGTAGTCCATGCCAAGCTCTTTAATCTTGCTTAGGTTCTCGCTGCTATTGAGCCCACGGTCTGCTGTAACAATGACCTTGTCAATCTTGTAGCGTGCCTTCAGTTTCTTTAGTAGTGGCACCATCGTTCCAAATTCAGATGTATTGCCGCTATAAAGCTCGTAATCGATAGGGATTCCCTTGTCATCGATAAGAAGGCCCATAACAACTTGGACTTGATTGAACTTACAGTCTTTGGAATAGCCAAAGTTGCGTAAATCGTCAGCATTTTGGCTTTCAAAGTAGTAGGTCGTTACGTCGTAGAGAACAACGGAGACTTTCCTGTCATAGAGCGTCTTAATCTGATGGTTAAGATAGGTCGTTAAAACATCTTTGTTTTTATCAAGGCAGTCTAGAGCTCTGTAAAGATGTTGGAGCTTTAGATTCTCAGCGTTAAAAAGAAACTGATTGCGCTTTGTCCATTGCGCAAGCTTCGAATCGGACATCAGGCTTCGTGCCATCGTCATATAAAAGATTGCGCCCGGTAAATCAAAGGCGATATCCGTGGCGTTTTGGATGTCTCTTAGTTTTCTTTGCAGATTGAGCTTTTTCCAGATCTGGCGATAAACACAAGAACCCAGGATGACAGTGCGGTTATCAGCGTAAAGAGTTGAATCGCCTTTTTCTTTCAAAGCCTCATTGATTCGTGCAGCGAGCTTTTTCTCTTTCTCTTTCGCGTCTTTTTCTCTTATGGAAGCAACCTGAGCTTGAAGCTTCTCGAGGATGTTTTCGTTCTTCGAACTTTTGATTAACTCATCAAGGCGACCGAAGTTCTCAACCGTGCGACTTGAATACTTTCGTTTCACGGGATCCCAATAGGACTCACGTATGGAGACGTACTTAACTCCGGCTTTTTCCTGCGTGATTAGGTGGACGCTCATAGCAGTATCCTCAAGGCTCAATTTGGCATAACATAATTATAACATATGAAAAGGCCGCAACCCCGCACAGTCAAAGGGCTCGGCCTATTTCATGCTGTCAAACTCAGGATCGTGAGGCCTCTTTCGAGAGTCTAGCTAGCCAATACTGCTGCGCCCTGCGCTATGGCAAGCATCACAGTGATTGTGCGCTGTAGGCCCATATCAGAACGAGCCTCCTTCCACTTTTGCCGAAAAAGCAAGTGTCTTTTAAGTCGTCAGCAGACGAAAAAAGGCCTACCGATTCAGGAAAGCACGGTAGGCCCTTCGTTACTTTAGATTCGTGCGGAGATTAAGCCGCTACGCGATTAGAAGTTGTGGTGCAGACCAACTGTCACATCATAGACCTTTGTCTTGAGGCTATTATCGGAAGACTTAAACTTGGCTTCACGATAGCCCGTGCCAGCAAAAACGTATGTACGCTTGCTAAGCGGATAGGTGTATGTCGCAGCAACGTTGTAGCTCTTTAACTTGTGATCAGAATCTTCAACAGACTTCACGGTTGTGTAGTAAGCACCAAAGCTCAATGTACCAGAGCAAACCGGGGCGGAAACGCCAACGTGGAAGTTATGGCCCTTGACCTGTGTGTCGTAGGTGTCGGCACCAAGAGTATCTTCCAAATCCGTTGTTGTGTAGCCGCCAGCATAGTTTTCATTTTTGCCGTACTGATAGCCAACAAAGACCTTGGCAACATCGAAGTCGTAGCTGCCGCCAACGCTAAATGTGCGGCTGTCTTTCTTAGCAACAGTATCGGCTGTGGGATTCATGATGGAATCGAAGACAGCGACCGCGGCAAACGGACCATTTTCATAGGTCACGCCAACACCAGCGTAGCGCTTAGAGGAGTTACGACCTTCATTGCCTTCTCCGTCGTTATCAACCTTGAAGGAATACTGAGCGTAGCCCTTGAAACCGGCAAAAGACGGTGTGGCGTATGTGACCATATTGTCGCAACGCGAATGGTCATAGAAGAAGTTGCTTGTGCCAATGGCTGTAGACCAACCACCGTCATACACATCGGCATTGCCCATGAAGATATCGTAGGTGCCAGCAGAAGATGTGAGAGAACCCATACGGCCGAAGCTTAATTCACCGAAGGGACCAGCAACTGTCAAACGAGTTTCACGGCCAAAGAGGCGACCATTCTGGCCAAGCGTGCCATCGTCGGAATTGATGCCGCTCTGAAGATCAAAACTCACGGAGTAACCATTGCCGAGATCTTCAGAACCCTTGATGCCCCAACGGGAAGAAGAACTAATGCCGCTTTCCATCTTAAAAGATTTGACGGCTTTTTCAGAACCCTTCTTGCTGTGGCTAAAGACAAGACCTGTGTCAATGCCACCATAAACTGTAACTTCGGCAGCAAAAGCGCCTGTAGCGAAGGCAAAGGCAACAGCGCTTGCGAGAACTTGCTTTTTCATACGTATATCTCCTAATCTAGCAAATTCGAAAAAACTCATGACCTCGAAGGCTTTCTCAAAGACTCTAGCGAGAGCCTTTTTTTTCTTGGAGAAATCTCCGTTGGACAGCGAAAAGATAAACGCCACAAATTCACGCTTACAACAAAGTTTTGGTGGCTTTACCCTTGTCTGTTGCGAAAAAAATAATTTCTAGAGAGAACATCTTATTTTTTCTACAGCATAGTGCCTATAGGCCGCAAACCCGCACCAGAACTGACTTTTCACTCTTTTGCCGTAGGAAACCCGTTTCTTATTTTTAGGTCGCCACCAAACAAAAAGGCCTACCTGTTTCGAAAAACTCAGTAGGCCCCTTGCTACTTTAGGCGTTAAGAAACCAAACGCTATCGCCCTTAGAAGGTGTGGGAAAGACCAACGGCGAGGTCAAGAAACTTATTCTTTTCGGCTAGATTCGCACCTTCCTCATAAGCAAGCCTATCCTTGATTTGCGCATAGCCAACGCCTGCGTAAACAGAGGTGCGCTTGCTTAACGGATAAACATAGGTCGCTGCCACATCAAAGGTCTTTACTGTGCGAGAAGAATCCTCAACGGACTTAACCGTTGTGTAGTAGCCCGCAAGATTTAACTTACCAGAGCAAACTGGGATAGAAACACCCACGTGAATATTATGGCCTTTGACCTGAGTACCATAATACGAAGAGCCAGCATCTGCGTCATCGTCATCATCGAGTTCATAGGCAGCATTGACGCCACCAGCGTAGTTTTGGTTCTTTCCGTATTGGTAAGCCGCATAGACTTTGGCAACACCAAAGTCATAACTTGCTCCAAGGCTAAAGGCGCGACCGTCCTTTGGAGCATATTGGTCTGCTGTTCCATTAAGAACCATGTCATAGACCATAACACCAGCAAAGGGACCATTCTCGTAGGTTGCACCAACGCCTAAATAACGCTTAGCAGAATTGCGGCCCTCAACACCTACTTTACTCGTGCTATCGACCTTAAAAGAGTACTGGGCGTAGCCCTTGAAACCCGCAAGAGATGGCGTCGCGTATGTGAGCATGTTGTCGCAACGCACAACATCATAGAAAAAGTTCATACCGCCAATGGCGTGACCATCTGTAGACCAACCGCCATCGAGAATATCGGCAGTCCCCATGAAAATATCGTAGGTACCCGCTGAGGATGTGAGAGAGCCCATACGGCCAAAACTTAATTCGCCAAAGGGGCCAGCAACCGTTAAGCGCGCTTCGCGACCAAATAGGCGGCCGCCTTGACCCAATGTGCCGTCATCCGAATTAAAGCCACTTTGAAGATCAAAACTCACGGTGTAACCATTACCGAGTTCTTCTGCGCCCTTGATTCCCCAACGGGTCGGGCCACTGATGCCACTGGCCATCTTAAAGGAGTTAAGAGAGTGACTGCCTTCGTCGGCGTCTGCGTCGATGGTCTTGGCATGTGTATATGTCAGACCCGTATCAACAGTGCCGTAAATTGAAACTTCGGCCGCGAAAGCGCTAGTGGCGAATGCTGCAGCAACAGCACTTGCAAGAATTTGCTTTTTCATTTCTTTCTCCAATTTGCAAATTCAATAATTTGAAGGCCTACCGATTCCAAAACATGCAGTAGGCCTTTTATTAAACAAAGTGGGATTTAGACCACCGAACGATTAGAAGGTATGCGTAATACCAAAAGCTCCTTCAACCACTTTGGATGTTTCCCGATCTTCTCCATCCTCGCCAACGACGCGATCCTTGTAATAGACATAGCCAACGCCCGCATAAAGGGATGTGCGCTTACTGAGCGGATAAACGTAAGTTGCCGCTACGTTAAAAATCTTTGCCTTTCTATTGGAATCATCGGCAGCCTTAATCCTTGAGTAGTAACCGCCAAGATTAAATGTTCCCGAGCAAACTGGGACAGAAACGCCAACGTGAAAGTTATGAGATTTCACCTGAACATCATCGTCGTCGTAGCCTTCTTCACCGTCTGTCTCTGTCGTGTCATAGGCGAAATCCATAATGCCTACAGCGTTTTGATTTCTGCCGTACTGATAGGCTGCGAAAACTTTTGCCACATTAAAGTCGTAGCTTGCACCAACGCTAAAGGCGCGCCCGTCTTTCGGAGCCTGTGTGTCTTCTGTCCCGTTAAGAACCATGTCGTAGACCATGACGCCAGCAAAGGGTCCATTTTCGTAAGTCATACCAACACCGAGATAGCGCTTGGCAGAATTACGGCCTTCTGAACCAATGTCCTTGAACTTACCAACACTATCGACCTTAAAGGAGTACTGAGCGTAGCCCTTGAAACCAGCGACGTTAGGTGTGGCGTATGTGACCATGTTGTCACAACGGCCGACATCAGAAAAGAAATTCGTTGCGCCTATGGCTTGTCCAGGTGTAGACCAACCGCCATCAAAGACATCGGCTGTGCCCATAAAGATGTCGTAGGTTCCAGCGCCCGATGTGAGAGAACCCATGCGACCAAAACTTAATTCACCAAAAGGACCAGCAACCGTTAAGCGCGCTTCACGACCAAAGAGGCGATTATCGTGACCTAATGTGCCATCGTCAGAGTTAAAACCACTCTGAAGGTCGAAGCTTACGGAGTAGCCGTTACCGAGGTCTTCACTACCCTTAATGCCCCAGCGAGACGCAGAGTTAATGCCGCTTGCCATCGAGTGATGACTAAAGTTTCCTTCTTCTGTGTCGTCACAGTAGGAATATTGGAAACCTGTGTCAATCGTACCGTAGAGTGAAATTTCTGTTGCGAAGGCTCCCGTCGCAAAAGCAACTGCCACAGCGCTTGCGAGAATTTGCTTTTTCATTCATATCTCCTTTTGCAAATTCGAAAAACCAATTTCTATGATCTATTTCTTCAAAAGACAAAGCTCTTTTGAAGACATCCCCCCTTCGGATAGTGCAAAGATAGCCGCCCAAAACTACTCTCGCAACAAAGAACGCCTAGTCAGAAGAAATGTCTGTTGTAAAAGACGGACTCCATAAGGAAAACTCCTTATTTTTACGGCGTGTGTTTGCCGTAATCACACTGCCGACATTGCGAAAGTGTCTTATCGGTTTCGGTTCCGTTTGGTTTAATGAGCCCCGTCTATCGGCAAATATTTCGGAGAACCAAAACAACCGTAAGGGCTATTTCTAGAAGGCGGCATTTAACACGAGACAGGATATCAACGCACTTCTTACAGGAAACTATCCTTCTTCAGAGAAGGCCGCAATTTTGGTTCCCACAACAACGACTGCAACACGCTTTAGGCTAGGAATCGTACGAACGTTCTCTCCTAAAACGTAGCGAGAAACCTGTTCTTTTGCGTCACTTAATGCGTTTTGCACAGCTCGCTTTGTCCCTCTTGATTTTGGAAGGTACTTCAATTCGAAAATATACGAAGGACTTCCCTCTCGTGTCGAACGCAACAAAAGATCTGCAAACCCTTTCTCTTTCCCTCTGACTTCTAACTCCGTGAAGTACTCGTAGCCACTTGCATTATTAGCCGCCATAAGCAAGGCGACTTGAAAGACGCTTTCCTGAAGATGCAAACTTGAATTCTTCCCTGATGTCTCGTCAATGATAGAAACGACCTTTTCAATAAGAGGCAAGGATTTACCTTGATGTAAGGCGAACACTTCGGACTCAAAAAGAGAGGATCTCGTCATTCCCCAAGAGCTCACCCCTTGTAGATATTCAAAGTAGGCATCGAAAAACTGTTGAGCGATTGTGCGGTTCGGAACAACAAGATTCGTCTTCCCTTGCTCGTAGGTAAGGAAGCCAAGGTAGAACAAACAGGAAAGAATTTTCTCTTTACTGAAGCTCGTCACATCTTGTAGGTTTAAAGAATCCAAAACATTGCTAAAGGGAATAAATTTCTTAGCAATGGCACAGGAGACAATTTCCCTGACATCTTCTAGGCTACCCAAAGACAAAATGCCGTGAATCTTTTGCAAATCCTCCGCAACCGCTGGATCTATGAGTTGATCAGGCTCCTCGTTTGAAACGCTCAAATAATCTAAGTAGTAAAGACACATCGAAGCATTAAACACGGATGTCTGCGAAGCCGGACTAAAGTGATATCCGTTATAAAGCTCTTTCATCCGTGAAAAAACTTCATCGAGCGTTTTTCCTGTGCGCTTCAAATCCACAAGTTGAGGAATCAACCCTCGAAGTTCTTCATCCGTAAAACCAAACATAGATGAAAATCTCGGATCTGTTGAGAGATTCTTCGCAATACTGAACCCCGATGTCATAGAGTCAATCTGCAAAGAGGTAACGCCCGTGATAAAGACGTGTGAAACAATGCCGTCATCGGCGAAACTTTTTAGTGTCGTATAGAAATCTTTAACAAAACCACTAGCTGTTATTTTCTTGAATTTCCCAACATCTTTAGAAAGAACCTCACTTGAGAACTGGTCATACTCATCAACGATGACATAGAGCTTCCCTTTAATTATCGGAGGCTGCAAAGACAAAAACTTCCTTAATAGTCTTGATGCAGAAAAATCATTGTCTGAAAGAATTTCCTCTTGCTTAGGATTCGGATACCTATCGAAAAAGTTGCTGAGTCCCGCACAAACACTGGCATAGAAGCCTTTGGCGATGTTGGAATCGGACCCCATCCCCGAAAAATCAAACTTCACAACATAGTATTGGCTTGCAAAAGGTGTTCTATGCTCGCCAATGTAGGTCTCTGAAAAATTGCGTTCAAAATCCGCCTTCGCTGCTTTGTCGTAATAGGAAAAAAGCATTCGGGCAAAAAGCGTTTTTCCAAAGCGACGAGGCCGAACAATTAAGGGATGGGCAACCTTAGCTTCCTCAAGCACTTCAATGAAACGGGTTTTGTCAACGTAGGCCAGCCCTCTCTCGCGTATAGTGGCGTAGTTTGCAACGCCATAAGGAGAAATTTTGAGAGCCTTGTTTTCCATATCTCAACCTAGAAAGAGCGGGGGTGTTTTCATGGTTTTCATTGTAAGGATGTTTCCATTCCAAATGACTTTTTCTCACAAAAATCAATAATTTTTTCCACCTTAGAAAGCGCGTCTGAAGAAGAAACGGACGCAGCTATCTACTAAGAAGCTTCAAAGATCAAAAGTGCATAAAAGAACTCGTCGCCATTTGGAACACTCAGCTTACGGCGTGTGTTTGCCGTAATCACACTGCCGACATTGCGAAAGTGTCTTATCGGTTTCGACTCCGTTTGGTTTGAAAAGCCCTGCCCATCGACAAATGCTTTGAAGAATTGGAACGACAGTAAGACCTTTTTCTGTGAGCTGATATTCGACGCGAGGCGGTATCTCAACGTATTGCTCGCGAGAAACAATGCCATCTTCAATGAGTTCCTTTAAGGTCGCCGCAAGAATCGTATCGGAGATGTTTGTCATCTCGCGACGCAGTTGGCTATAGCGAAGAACTTTTTTCGCAGCTAGCACACAAATCACACGTGACTTCCATTTGCCGCCAAAAATATCCAATCCGTGCTCTAAAGGGCAACGGATGTCCTTTTTTAATTTCGGCTCGTACATAGCTTCACCTCGGAATGTGAAAGTCCTTTTAAATCATCATACTAATAAAACATTGAGTGACTCATTGTTTTATTGATATCTTCAAATCCTTAAGTGGGAATTCTACTATGCGCTCGTTTGACAAATCCCTACCGCTGCCATTGAGCTAACGGTTAACTTGGAGAAGAAAAAAATGAAAGTTAAAGCCTATTTAGAAATCACCATGAAAATTGATGCCGCAAAGCGCCCTGCTGCCGCCAAGGTTTATAGCGACTGGCGAGGACCATTTCTTGCTCAGATTCCTGGAGCTCTTACAAAAACACTTCTCGTTCGTGGTGAAGACGTCCAAGTGCTTCACGGCTTTGCAAGCCGCAAGGAAGCTGAGGCTTATCTTACAAGCGAAATGTTTCAAAAGGATGTCTTTACAGGACTGCAGCCCTTGTGGAGCGCAGATCCTGAAGTTCGCATCTATGATGCAGTAGCCTAATAGATTCAGTTTCCTATAGCGTTGGAAGGGAGCGTCTTGCAAAAAGAGCGCTCCTTTTTTGTCGTTTTCTTTATTAAAGAGAGCTTCCTTTTTGCCAGCAAAAAAGCAGACGACAAGAACCGCTACAATCCTGCGATACTTTTTTGGAGAAAAAGAATGCAACCGATGCTTGATACATCAAATCTTCCCCGCATCCCCGCCTGGAAAAGCGCAGGAACTTTTACAGACATCATTTATGAAAAAGCCGAAGGAATCGCGAAGATTACGATCAATCGCCCTGAAGTCAGAAATGCCTTTCGGCCTCTTACTGTAAAAGAGATGCGAGAAGCTCTCGCTGATGCGCGAGACGATGCCGACATTGGTGTTGTGATTCTTACTGGCAAAGGTGAACTTGCCTTTTGCTCTGGAGGCGACCAAAAGGTCCGTGGGACAGGAGGCTACGTGGGCTCTGACGGTACACCACGCTTAAATGTTCTTGACTTTCAGCGAGAGATTCGCACTTGCCCCAAACCCGTTGTTGCGATGGTTGCAGGCTGGTGTGTGGGAGGTGGTCACGTCCTACACATGCTTTGCGACTTAACGATTGCGGCCGATAACGCAAAGTTTGGTCAAACAGGTCCTCGCGTAGGTTCCTTTGATGGCGGCTGGGGCGCAAGCTACATGGCGCGCATTGTTGGACAGAAGAAAGCACGAGAGATTTGGTTCTTGGCGCGCTTTTATGACGCAAAAGAAGCGCTTGATATGGGATTAGTCAATAAAGTCGTCCCCTACAAAGACTTAGAAGCAGAAACCGTTCAGTGGTGTAGAGAAATTCTTGCGAATTCCCCACTTGCCATTCGCTGCTTAAAGGCTGCTTTAAATGCCGATTGCGATGGCCAAGCAGGTCTACAAGAACTCGCTGGGAACGCCACTCTTCTTTACTACATGACTGAAGAAGGTCGTGAAGGCAAAAATGCTTTCCTAGAAAAGCGTCGCCCTGACTTCTCAAAATTTAAGCGCCTTCCCTAAGTCGTCATGATTGATTTTGAAATTCTTGCCGCTCGAGCGCTCTCGATTCGGGCAGCTGCCGAAGACGCGCCCCAAGCGATTGCCATTCGCACAGCCGACAAAGCCATTACCTATGCGCACTTGTTGGATTTAGTGAGCAAACGCATTAAAACACTCGCGCGCCCTAAAGCGGGACGCCCCTATGTTCTCGTGGGAGAAAATACACTAGACGTGTTTGTGACGCTTTACGCTCTTTTAAAAGAACGTATCCCCTTTCTTCTTTTGCATCCGACATTAACTAGTCACGAAAAGGAATCCCTACTTTCCACTCTTAATGCGATTAAAGAGCCTGTTCCGAAAGAAGTTGCCGCTATTCTTCTTACATCGGGAACGAGTGGGACGCCGAAACCTGCGATGCTAACGCGAGGAGCCCTTGTTGCAAGCGCCTTTTCAAGCGCACAAAACATCACACTTTCCACGAATGACGCTTGGTTAATGAGCCTTTCGGTTTCTCGCATCGGAGGCCTCTCGATTTTGACGCGCTCCTTGATTGCGCGAAGCTCAATCGTTCTTTTTCCTCACTTTTGCGCCAAAGACTTTATTGCCGCGTTGGATGTCAATCACATCACTTTGGCTTCCATTGTCCCGACGATGCTTATAAAACTCATGGAAGAGTTCCCAGATTGGAAGCCAGCCAAAGCC
>CAVJUW010000018.1:16012-26875 GCA_963652725.1 Bacteroidaceae bacterium
AAGCCACCCAAAGCCTTTCGGACAATCCTTTTAGGAGGCGCTGGCGCCTCAAAACCCCTTTTAACGAGAGCAAAAGAAAAGGGGCTACCGATTGTCACGACCTATGGGATGACAGAGACGGCAAGCAATATCGCGACAAGCTCCTACAAGGAGCGCCTTAATCGGGAGGCAACCGCAAAAGCCAACGCCATGGTTGAACTGAAAGTTAAAGAGAAAACCATCCATGTGCGAGGTCCCATGGTGATGTACGGCTATTGGGGACATCCGCCACTTGAGAAAGGCGCTTGGTTTGATACGGGAGATATTGGTGAGATTGCTGAGGATGGCACAGTCATCGTTCACGCCCGACGCACGGATTTAATTGTCACGGGTGGAGAAAATGTCTATCCGGTGGAGGTAGAAATGGCGCTAAACGCCATCGATGGCATTAAAACTTCACTTGTCTTAGGAGCCCCCGATGAAACCTGGGGTGCGATTGTCACGGCGCTTCTTATCGCTAAAGAAAGTCCCCTTGATAGTAAGACCTTAAAAGAGAAACTTAAGAAACGCCTTTCTCCTTATAAGTGCCCGAGGCGCATTGCGTGGGTCAAGGAACTTCCTCAAACTTCCGCAGGAAAACCCAATCGCAATCCCAAAGTTCTCGAAGACCTCACCTTAGAGACTCTTCACTACACGCGCTAACTGAAAGCGGGCCAATGGCCCGCTTAAATAGTGACGACAGTCTCACATTCCTATTAAGGAACGTTTGCTTCCACCTCATCGTGACGGATGGGTTTTACGAGGTCTTCACGTTTCACACCAAGATAAAGTGCAATCGCTGCCGCAACGAAAATCGATGAGTAAATGCCTAAGCAAATACCGATCGTTAAGGCTAACGAAAAGTGATGAAGCGCAGGGCCTCCGAAGAAAAACATCGAAAGCGTCATCGCCAAGGTTGATGTGTGGGTAATGACCGTACGAGAAATCGTTGCCGTAATCGCAGAATTAATAATCTCAACCGAGTCAACACGACGCATCTTTCTAAAGTGTTCGCGCACGCGATCGAAAATAATCACGGATTCGTTAACCGAATACCCGAGGACCGCAAGCACGGCCGCAAGCACAGGTAGCGAAAACTCCCACTGCATCACAGCGAAAATCCCCACAACAATAATGATGTCGTGAAGGTTGGCGATAATGGCCGCAACCGAGAACTTCCACTCAAATCGGAAAGCCAAATACATCATGATGCCAAAGATAACTAGGCACAAAGCCGTTAAGCCGTCGCTTGCGAGCTCTTCTCCCACTTGTGGGCCCACGTACTCATTGTTCATCATGCGTACGCCAGAGTCTTTGGCTGACAAGACCTTCATTAGTTCTTGCGCCTGGTGACCAGAATCTGCTCCCTCTTTTAAAGGCATGCGAATCATTAAGTCACGCGCAGTTCCATAGTTTTGGACAGCCGCTTCAACTCCAAGTCCTTCTTTAATGTCGTGGCGCACGGCCTCCGCAGAAACCGCTTCCGGGTACTGCACCACCACTTGTGTGCCACCTGTGAACTCAATGGAAAACGCCAACCCATGAAAGAAGATCCAATAAACCGCCACCAAAAAGCTCACCACAGAAATCGAATTCAAGATGAGCGAATAGCGCATGAAGGGGATTGTTTTATGAATACGGAAAAATTCCATGATGTCCCCCTTTTACTTCTGATAGTGCTTGGCCGTACGGTCTTTGCCGTGTGGGTCCCAAGCCTGGCCAACGCGAATATGTGAGAGCTTTTTCACGCGACCGTAAATAAGGTTAATCAAAGAGCGTGACACCGTAACCGACGTAAAGATCGATGTCATGATGCCTAAGCAGTGAACGACAGCAAAGCCTCTAACGGGGCCTGAGCCGAAAATCAACAGAGCGATACCTGCGATTAAGCTTGTGAGGTTCGAGTCGATAATCGTGTTAAAGGCTGCGTCATAGCCTTCGCTAATCGCAAGTTGTGGCGTTCGGCCTTCACGCAGTTCTTCTCTTACGCGTTCATTAATAAGAACGTTTGAGTCCACCGCCATACCGAGTGTTAACGCAATAGCCGCGATACCAGGGAGCGTTAACGTAGCCTGTAGCATCGAAAGAACCGCAATCAAGCACATCACGTTACAGAGTAAGCACGTTGCAGAAACGACGCCAAAGACCGAGTAGTAAAGCATCATAAAGATCGCAACGATGGCAAAGCCATAAAGCGTCGATTTAAAGCCCGCTTTAATGTTATCGGCACCTAAGCTTGGTCCAATTAAGCGCTCTTCAACGATTTCCATCGGAGCGGCCAAAGAACCCGCGCGAAGAAGTAAGGCGGTATCAGTTGCTTCAATCGTTGTCATACGACCAGAAATCTGCACGCGGCCGCCACCAATTTCCTGACGAATCACAGGAGCGGTGACCACTTCGCCTTTACCCTTTTCAAAAAGGATGATGGCCATACGTTTTCCGACATTAGCGCGTGTGACATCTTTAAAGATACGAGCGCCCTTATTGTCCAAAGAGAGGTTTACCGTGGGCTCTTGCGTTTGCTGATCAAACCCAGGCTGCGCATCGTTTAGGTTTTCGCCTGTGAGAATCACGCGGCGCTTCACTAACACTGGGTTTCCTTCACGGTCAAAGTAGCGTTCATCACCAAAGGGGACGTTACCTTGTTGAAGCTGCGCATACGCTTCTGGCGTATCGTCAACCATACGCACTTCAAGCGTTGCCGTACGACCCAAGATGTCTTTAGCTTTTGCCGTATCTTGAATGCCAGGAAGTTGCACGACAATACGGTCGGCACCCTGCTGGGCAATCACGGGTTCTGCCACGCCTAATTCGTTAATACGATTGTGCAGTGTCGAGATGTTTTGCTTTAAGGAATACTCTTGAACGTTCTTGATCGCCTTCTGAGAGAGCTCAGCTGCAATCATGAATTTTCCTTCTTGCTCCACGGGCTTAAAGGAAAGATCTGGCTGCGTATTGCGCATCAAATCCAAAGCGCGAGCTCTATCCTCTTCGTTATTAAAGGCAATCTCGATTTGTGTTCCAAGCCTCGTAATACCCGCGTGACGAATTCTCTTTTCACGAAACTGTGTACGTAAATCAGCTGCCGTGGATTCCGCTCTTTTTAGAATCGCCGAATGCATATCCACTTGCAATAAGAAGTGCACGCCACCACGAAGGTCCAAACCCAAATAGGTCGGAAGCGCATTGATGCTTAATAGCCACTGTGGGGTATTGGGTACCAAGTTAGGCGCCACGATGTAGCTTGGATCTGTGCGATCGGGATTAAGAGCCTTTTCAAGCACTTCACGGGCTAGGAGCTGTTCTTCGCCTTGTGTGGGATCAAAACGCACACGAATCGTGTTTTGCTGCGCTCCACGCTCAAAAAAGACGCCATTGGGTTTTAATTTCGCATCAGAAAGAGCCGCCTCAACGCGCTCTAAGGTGCGTTCCTCAATCTTAACTGTGGACTTGGCGGAACTGACCTGCACAGCAGGTGACTCACCATAAAAGTTTGGCAACGTGTACACGAATGCGACAACGAGCACCACGGCGATGAGAATGTATTTCCAAAGCGGGTATCGATTCATTCGGGTTCCTTTAAGAAGGCTCAACTGAGCCAATTTTCCCTAAAACAGAAATGAAGAAAGGCGCAAGGCTTCCCTTGCGCGTTCTTGTCTTTACCGTGAAAAGTAAAGTCGATTAGATCGACTTAATCGTGCCGCGCGGCAAGACGTTTTGCACGGCGCCACGCTGCATCGTAATCGTCACGGACTTATCGTCAACGCGGCTAATTTCGATGACGATATAGGTCTCGTCCAAATCAACGATACGGCCGGCAAGACCGCCAACGGTCAAAATCTCGTCGCCCTTACCCAAGGACTGGCAAAGCTTCATGTGTTCCTTCTGGCGCTTTTGCTGCGGACGAATCAAAAAGAACCAAAACACCGCAAAAATCAAAAGAAGCGGAACAATCTGCACAGCAAGGTCAGCCATGCCGCCACCAGAGGCGGTCTGTGCGTAAGCGTCAGAAATGAAAAACACGATAAAACCTCAATCTCAATAGGATGATTAAAGGAAGAAAAATCTAAGAGCCGCCACTATTTAGCGCTACTCTTATGCAATGCGTAAGTATATGGGGATTCCCCTCTCTTTGGTAGCGAAAAAACACAAAGAAACAAGTCCCCATAAGAATTTCGCCATCCAACGCCGCTTAGGGCCTGAATGGCGAAACACGAAAGCAGAACGAAAAGCGGATTAACGCTTACTGAACTGCTTGGCGCGACGAGCCTTGTGTAAGCCAACCTTCTTACGTTCGACTTCACGTGCATCGCGTGTAACAAGACCCGCTTGACTTAACGCGGGCTTCATTGCCGCATCGTAGTCAATCAAGGCGCGTGTCAGGCCGTGGCGCACAGCGCCAGCTTGACCAGATTCGCCGCCACCTGTGACGTTAACCATCACATCGAAGGTTTCGACATTGTCTGTGACCTGCAGGGGTTGCATGACAATCATGCGACCTGTTTCACGCTTAAAGAAATCGTCCAAGGCGCGCCCGTTAACCGTAATCTTGCCTGTACCGCGCTTAATAAAGACACGCGCAACAGAGCTCTTGCGACGGCCGGTGCCGTAATTGTAGTTACCGATCATCTTGGTTCACCTCAAATATCAAGCGTCTTGGGAGACTGAGCCGAATGCGGATGCTCAGCGCCAGCGTAGATCTTAAGTTTCTTAATCATCGCGTAGCCCAAAGGTCCCTTCGGGAGCATGCCTTTGACAGCGATTTCGAGCGCGCGACCCGGGTGCTTGGCTTGCATCTGCACAAACGTTGTTTCGTAGATGCCACCAGGGTATCCGGTGTGGCGGTAGTACGTCTTCTTACCGGCCTTTTCGCCAGAGAGACGAAGCTTATCGGCATGAATCACGACGATGTAGTCGCCCGTATCGACATGCGGCGTGTACTCGGGCTTGTGCTTACCACGTAAGCGCAAGGCAATCTCAGCGGCCAAACGACCAAGGACTTTGTCCGTGGCGTCGACCAGATACCAGTCGCGCTTGACTTCAAGCGGCTTGGCAGAGAAGGTCTTCATTTATTTTCACCTAATATCAATGCGGTAAACGCTTTAAAACTCACGAAAGATGGCGCTTTCGTTTTGGCCAACAATTCAATAGAGAGGAAAAGGCTCTATTGGTGCGGTCTATTTCAAAGTCACTTACCTAGTCACGAATAGACGGAAATCCAAAATTCCATCCTAGTCACTTTGCCAGGCAACACAAAAGCAAAACGAGCCTTCGACCCAGTGGAAAACGGGGAGATCAAAAGGAAACTTTCATATTGCGACAAATGAGGGCGTCATCGTACAGCAAAACAGGGCTTTCTACCAAATTCAACGCACTAAAAAACGCAGATTCGTCCCAAACATGCCTAATTTTTAGGCACTTTCGTCATTTTGAGACGCTCTGAGAGAAAAACCCCTCTAGATAGAATTGCTTATTTGCGTTCTATGGTGCTAATGTGTTGGGAGTGTGAAGTGGCTTGACGTGTAGGGAAGCGTTTCCCATGCTCTTCTTGCCGCCGTCGCCAAGGGTCGCGCGATCACATATCTTTTTTTCGCGCTGACTAGGCTTGAGACTTTCTTCGTACAAAGTGGGCACGTTGATCCACGGGAAGTCTGAAGAGGATATTAGGAGAAAATAGCATGGCAAGCGGTATTGTCAAATGGTTTAACGATGCCAAGGGTTTCGGCTTCATTACTCCCGATGAAGGTGGTGAGGATTTATTCGCTCACTTCTCGGCTATCGAGATTGAAGGCTTTAAGACACTCAAAGAAGGACAAAAGGTCACCTTTGAAGTTGTCACGGGCCCCAAAGGCAAACAGGCCGCCCATATCAAACCGGAAAAGTAAGACACCTTCCCGTTTTTGTAGCGCCCTCGTCTTCACACGAAAACTGAGGGCGTTTTTATTGATGCGTCACACCACACTTTTCTTTTCTCTTTTATTGAGCTTAGCGGGTTCTCTTCTTGCTAAACCACCAGAAACTGTGAACATAACTATTGGGAATGAAACACTCACACTTGAAGTCGCACGAACCCCAAAAGAGCAAGAAACAGGTCTCATGGGTAGAAAAACCCTACCCGATAACTCGGGGATGGTCTTTTTATTTAACCCGCCGCAGTTTGTTGCCTTTTGGATGAAAGCAACGCCCATAGATCTAGATATCGCCTTTCTCGATAAGGAAGGCATCGTTTTCCATACCGACTCGATGGCAGCAAACACCGAAGACATTCACTACTCCTATGGGTTAACCGCCTTTGCCATTGAACTAAAAAAAGGGAGCCTTAAGAAACTTAACATTGGCGTAGGAAGCCAAATCCCTGAACTGCAAAATCTGATTGGTCGCCCATAAATAGAGAAACGCCATCTGCCTTATAGGTTTTGCTTAAAGGCAAAAACTCTTTTAGCCAACAAAAGGCAAAAATAACGCTCCCTTTAAAATAACGGGAACTTCAACTCTTAACCTACTGAGTCGTAAGGAGTCCAACATGGAACACTCTGAAGCCGTAGCGCGTCTAACCGATACGATGACGCGACTGACAGCCTACTTCGGTAAACATCTTCCCGATGATGTTTTAAAACGCTTAACCGAATTAAAGGCCGAACAAAAAAGCGAACTTTCTTCCCTCTTATATGACACGATGTTTCGGGATTTAGCGCTTGCTAATGAACGTAACGTCCCCTTGTGCCAAGACACGGGCGTCATTCAATACTTTATTGAGTGCGGTGCAGAATTCCCCTACTTAAAGGATCTCCCGAAGATTCTTGAAGTCGCGGCAAAAGAGGCGACAAAAAAGGCGCCCCTACGCCACAACGCAGTCGAAATCTTTGATGAAAAGAACACAGGAACAAACACCGGCTACCGCATCCCCTGGCTTGATTGGGATATCGTCGATGGTGATTCGTGCACGATTCACTGCTATATGGCAGGAGGCGGCTGCTCACTACCGGGAACTGCGAAAGTCTTAATGCCTGTCGAAGGCTATGAAGGCGTTTTGCGCTTTATCTTTGACTTAGTCACAGAGCGCGGCATTAACGCTTGCCCACCGCTTTTATTGGGTGTTGGCATTGCTGGATCTGCCGAAGTTGCCTCTCGCTTAAGTAAGAAAGCACTGATGCGCCAGATTGGCACACACAATCCCAATGCTCGGGGCGCTGAATTTGAGCGCTTAATTGCCGAAGGCTTAAATGAATTGAATATTGGTCCTCAGGGCTTAACAGGAACCAATTCTGTGATGGCTGTTCACGTCGAGCACGCTGCACGCCACCCATCTTGCTTGGCTGTTGGCATCTCCACGGGCTGCTGGGCACACCGCCGCGCAACGATTCGATTCACCTCTGACCTCTCCTACGAAGTTCTCTCACACAAGGGGGCGCAACTATGAGTATCAAGATTCTTAAAACACCAATTAAAGCCGAAGACCTCGAAGACATTCACGCAGGAGATATCGTCTACTTAACAGGCACTTTGGTGACTTCGCGCGATTGCGTACATACGCGCTTAGTTAAGCAAGGTCGCAAACTTCCCGTTGACTTAAAGGAAAAAGCGATTTTGCACGCCGGCCCCATTATGCAAGAAGACAAAACTTCGCCCTCAGGCTACAAGGTTGTCTCCATTGGTCCCACGACCTCAATGCGTATGGAAAAATACGAATATGAGTTTGTCCGTGAAACAGGTGTACGCTTAATTATCGGTAAGGGCGGCATGGGACCGAATACGGTTCGCGGCTGCTCGGAATTCAAAGCGCTTCACTGTGTGTTCCCAGGAGGCTGCGCGGTAGTTGCCGCAAGCTGCGTCGAAGAAGTCGAAGACGTGCAGTGGCACGACTTAGGAATGCCTGAGGCGATGTGGGTGATGCGTGTAAAAGAATTCGGTCCTCTCATTGTTTCGATTGATACGCACGGCAACAATCTATTTGAAAAGAATAAGGCACTTTTCAATGAAAGAAAGAAGCCAATTGTCGAACGATTAATTCCTCAGATTGAGTACATCGACTAAAGGGAAAAACGCCTCAAACACATGAGAGAAATTTATGAGCGAATTTGAAATCACAGGAAGCATCGATCCTCTTTTAAAGGTCACACTTGAAAAAGGAGAGGAGCTTTACGCAGAAAACAATGCAATGGTTGCAATGGATAGCGCCATTACGCTCACATCGAGCGCCTCTGGTGGTTTCTTTCGCTCTCTGAGTCGTAAAGTTTTAAATGACGAAAATTTCTTTCAGCAAAAGTTTGAGGCACCAGACGCTGCGGGTTCCGTACTTCTTGCGCCCAATATTCCTGGAGACGTACGCCTTCTTGAAGTTGGACCCTCTCGCTACATGCTCTCAGACGGGGCATTTTTAGCCTGCACCAAGGGCGTTTCGATTGAAACCAAAAGCCAAGGACTTGGGAAAGCGATTTTTGCTAAATCTGGAGGCTTTTTTGTGATGGAAGCCTCTGGAAACGGCACTCTTGCTGTTTCAGGATTCGGGTCAATCAGAGAGATGGAAGTTACGCCTGAGAATCCCCTTATCATCGATAACGGCCACGTTGTCGCTTGGGATGCAGCGCTAGATTACAAACTTACGCTTAATACGGCACGTAAGGGATTCTTTGGAAAGATTGTGGAAAGCGCACTAACTGGCGAAGGCATCGTTTTAACCTTCACAGGAAAAGGCAAGGTTCTTGTCTGCTCACGAAACCGTGGTGGGTTCCTTAATTGGATCTTTGGCAATCTCCCGCAAAGTGACGCCAAAAATAACTAAGCCCTAGAAAGCCTCGCTTATTCTCTGTAGGCTTTGCCATTGGCCCAGCTTGAATTCTCCATCAGTGGGCCTTTGACTTTGACTTCTTTCACATCGCGGAAAGTTGTTCCCATACGAGCGCCAACGGTCGTGAATGTTCTCACGCGATTGGGATTTGCTTTCGGATAAACGCCAAAAATCATCTCAGAGGCATCTGAAAGCTCCACAGGGCTTCGATTAATTTGAATTTCCTTTTGATGGGCTCCTGCGGGCTTTACGAGTAAGAGAGCACTCTTGCGGCCAATGCCGTGCCCGTGATCGCTCGTGAGAATAATCGTCGTATTGTCGTATACGCCGTTAGCCTTCATCCACGTAAGCCACTTACCGATGCTTCTTAAGGCACAGGTTTCTGTTTGAAGGTGTCCCGGGTTAATCGCCTGTCCCGCTTTTAAGGGGTAGCCCTTTTGGCAAATCTCGCAGCTACCTGGTTCCATATACCAAGGTTGATGCGTGATTTCTGAATACATCAATTTAAAGGTGCTCTTTTTAGCGTTGGCATTGGCTAATTCTGGGAAGGACTCCAAGAAGGCCCAGTCACGTAAGCGTGATGTCGAAAGCGAATCGTTATGTCCGCGTGTCGATCCAATCCAGCTTCCCCCTTCATAGATAAAGTTCTTTAAAGACCACGGGGTTGCAGAAAAAAGACTCACACTCACTAGAAAGCCATCGCCGCTAGTTGCCTTGTGTTTAATGCCACGCTTAGCGCTGTAGTAAGAAAGATAAAAAAGCGGCATGTAACGAAGCGCCAAAGGATTATTTTGGGCGTACTCACCAATTAACTGGGGCTCAAGCCAGGTGCGTTCATTTAGACTCACATCCACGTTGGGTCCGAATCGATCGGAAACAGCCGCGTAAGCGCGATTAATTTTTACGATGAGCGTTTCGTCGTCTTTCTTATTTAACACTTGTGGCGTGCAGGCTTTGCCGCAAACAATGGAGGCAAGACTTGCTTGAGTCGTCGGTCCCGTTGCTAAGCAATCGGCGTACCACGTCGCATCTTTCCAAGTCTCTCGGATATCGGGGTTGTTATCCAAAATTGTTTGCACATGAAAGCCCGAGAACATATCCAAAATAAGAAGGACGGTGTTTGTTCCTGTCTTACTAAAACCTAAGAAGCGATCGTTCCAAGCAGGAATTGACCCCGTCTTAAATGTCGCATCGTTTTCCATATCCCATTGCGCCCTCGTTGACCAGAGCTCGGTGAGAGCCGCAACGGAAGAAAACGTGATGCAAAGGGCAAAGATTGTCTTTAGTGCCTTATCGTGCGCACGGCGTATCGCCCAAATAAAAAGTGCCGCAAGCGCGATAAAGAGCCCAGTGTCAAGAAGAAGATTTACGCCCCTAAAAAGCCTACGGGGCTCAGAAATACGAAAGCCATCAATCGTTCCCACATTAAGGGGAAGTAAGAAAGCGTAGACCGTAAAGTAAAGCGCTAAAAAGCCAAAAATAAGTGCTGCCGCCCTTTTGGCTTTAAAAAGATCAAAGAGTTTTCCGAGAGCCCAAAAGAGACCAAAGGCTAAGCCAAAAAAGAGCAGAAGCCGCGCGAGAATGACATCAGGACCATTGAAGGTTTCTGGGGCCGTATTAAAGGCATGAATCGGCAAATAAAGCGTTAGAAGCACGGCAAGCCAAGCGCTTGAAACTTCATAAAGGCCATGAAGGTCTCTATTTTTGGCAATACGCGCTAAGAGATTGGCACGAATCGCTGAAATTCCAAACGCGGGAATAAGGCTCGTTAAGGCTAAAACCAAGGTTGCGCCGTGTCGAGCCATCGAAACGAATTCACCGCGATACCAGAATTTGGCTGTAAAGAAGGCTCCTGTTAGTAAAAGAAGTGCGAAGATAACGTGTTTCTTCCAAGCCTTTGAAGCGATGAGTTCAATGACACTCGCGACAGCCGCGAGTAAAAAGAGGGGGTTGGCGATGTGGCCAGCTAAAACGCGCTGCGACTCCGATAGGAATGTCGCCTGCCCCGAAGAAAGACTTCCAAAGATTGCCGCTATAACCCAAATGCCAAAAACAAG
>CAVJUW010000019.1:0-914 GCA_963652725.1 Bacteroidaceae bacterium
AGGTGGACAAAGCTTCTGGACAAAACACAGAAAACGATGATTTTGGGATTGATGACGAAGCAACGGTTTGGAAGGTATCCCTCTTAGGGACAGGTGAAAATCCTGTACGGACGGACTGCATGAAAAACAGTCGCATCCGCATTGGGTGGGATGATTATGGCGTGGATCCGCAAGAGGCCATCCAGCAACAGAAATCTGGTGCTGGTGTATTGAATGATTTCTATCACGCCATGAAACCTGGGGACGTCGTGGTTTCTTGTTACAACGCCTGGTCAACGGATGCTATTGGCATTATTGAAGGTGATGTTGAGTGGCTTTCTGATCAGGAAGACTACAGACGAACTCGGCGTGTGAACTGGATTTGGCAAAAAGGCGAAGGAGATTCTGCCCAAATTGATCAAATCATCGGCACATGCATGACGTTGCGAACTGTATATCGTCTCAAGCGATTCCCAATCGAGAAAGTGAAAGAATTCTTGCGCAAACAATCTCGGGCGAAAGTCAGAGAAGAAAAGAAAATTCAACCGAAAAACGTGCCTTATGTACTCGTGATTGACGAAATTAATCGCGGAAACATCGCAAAGATTTTCGGTGAACTGATTACGCTTTTAGAAGTCGACAAACGAGAAGGTGCAGCTTCCGAGCAAGTCGTAACACTACCTTATTCTCAAGAACCGTTCGTTGTTCCTTCCAACCTTTATATCATCGGAACGATGAATACAGCAGATCGCAGTATCAGTAGTGTCGACTACGCATTAAGGCGCCGTTTTGCCTTCTATTCAATGAAGGCGAAGCCGCTTAGCGAGAATTTCCGCACCGAGCTTTTTAACGCAGTTAAGGAAATCTTCTTCCAAGAAGACACAGAACTCCCGAACCGCAATTATCTTTGCGCAGAATTCCGACCCGAAGATGTT
>CAVJUW010000019.1:924-24834 GCA_963652725.1 Bacteroidaceae bacterium
GACAAAGTTACTTTATTGCAGACAATAAAGAAGCCGAAATCCGTCTTCGTTACGAACTGATTCCATTGCTTGAAGAGTACTTAAAAGACGGAGTTTTAAAACTCGAGGCACGCCAACTTATTGAAAATCTCAAGGCGTAACTTTCATGACTCCGAAAGTCATTGCCATTCGTGAGCAAGAAGACGATCAGCGCATCGTTTTGCCAGACGATTTCCTTAGTTATGCCGCAGAAGACGGTACGAGGGTTGTTGTTTCACGAGACGAAAGCTCTCCAAAGATTCTAGAAGCACGAATCGTCGAGGAATCAGGAAGCCCGACTCTTTACTGCTCAACGTCCTACTTTATCGGTCTAAGTTGGGTTATTCCTGAAAAGCTCGCCGTCTTTATTCAACCGAAAATGGATACGGGCACCGTCGGGCATCAAGATTCTGTCGAAATCGACTATCTTGCTATGGTTAAAGAGGCCTTGAGCAATGCCGATCTACGCATTGAAGACTTAGCTGGTCTTCAGGAAATTAAATCAGAAGAGAAACCCATTCCCATTAAGAGCGAAGATTCTGGGCTTGTCATCTTCGTGATTCTTCAGTTCCTGACTCTTATTGACAAGATTCGACGCCGTGGACTCCGCCGTAGTTTTTACAGTACTCAAGAGGCATTTCATTATGCAATGAAAGGGCGCATTCTCCTTTCAAAGTCTCTTCGCGATGCTCGCACATCCTCTGCAACAGACCATCTCACGTGCTCTATTCAGCAGTTTGATATTGATACTCCCGAAAACCAATACCTAAAGCGAGCGCTAAAGAAAACACTCGCCATTCTGCAAAAGCCTGCTTACCAATCCGAAACAGTACTTATTGAGAAAGCAAGACTTGGCCTACGCGCTTTTGAAGTTGTCGGCGACATTTACAACGCTCCTGCTATTCGCCTTAAGAAAATTAATCCCCTCTTTCGTGATTACGTTGAGGCTTTAAGGCTTGCAGAGAAAATCATTTCGATGGACTCGTTAGGATTTCAAAACACAGATGGCGTAACGTATTTATCGCCCTACTGGATAGACATGTCTAAGCTTTTCGAGCTTTACGTTTTACAGCGGCTTAGAAAAGCAGTTGGGATAGATGGCACAGTCGAATATCAACTACCTGCGCATTATCAAGTGCTCGACTTTCTTTGCTGCGCCCCAGAGATGCCTTCAAACCTGCAGTTTTTCATCGCTGACGCCAAATACAAGAAATACGACGAACGCTCTCTTGAAAAAGAAGACTTACGGCAAGTGGCAGGCTACGCTAGGCTCGAGGGTGTTATCGAAAAACTTGAGGAGTGGAAACGGCCAAAGACAGATGCCGTCAAGGTAATTCCCTGCTTAATTCTTTATCCTGTCGTCAATAAACTATCACAAGCTAAAACCATATCCTTAGACAAGGTTACACACGTCACTGGTTGGAAGGAGATTTATAAGATTGGCGTTCCGCTTCCGTGTTAGACGAAGCAGATTCTTCACGTTTTACATAAATCTTACGTAACAATCTCATTGAGATACTTCGTCCCAAAGAGTTTGCTAAATCGCTTTTCCACTCGTGTCTCAAGCTTATCGAGCTCCTTGGCAAACCACGTCGTAAAAAGACGGATGTGACGGATTTGCCAATCATCGGGCTTGCAGACAAGAAAGTTTCCGATACAAGGGCGATGCCATCCATTCATGATTGGCACTAAAGTGCCTGCCTCAAGTTCATCGATGACATTCGTTAAAGGCAAAGAAAGCGCAACGCCAAGTCCCTCGACGACAGATTCCTTAGCGATATCGACATTTGACCAATGAATGTGCTCGCGCTTATCAAAAATGTAAGTCTCATTTTTAAATTTCAAAATGCGTTCTGCTGCGTAGGAGTAACGCGTTGGATAGGGGTTCCCGAATGTTCTTATATTGGCTAAATCCCTCGGGTGATTAAATGGCCCGTAACGCTTAACAAAATCGGGAGATGCGCAAGGAACAAAAACAAAGCGCCCTCTCGGGACCATGATGCAACCTTTGGGAGCTACAGACCCATTAACTGTCATTACGTCAGCTTTCCCAGCAAGGAATTCGTCGATATCGATTGGAGCAATCATGTTAAAGCGCAGATTCGGATACCGAGCTAAATAAGGCTCCATCAACTTCGGGATAAAGAGTCGAAAGCTATTTCCAATCATCACACGAATGACAAGAGAATCTCCGTCTTGAAGAGAAGAGTAGTAACTCTCAATTTTTCTTCTGCCATCGATAATCTCCCTAGCGAATTCGATGATTTCATGAGCGTCTGCAGTTGCCTCTAGCGGCCTTGAGTCACGCACGAATAAGTGTCGCCCAAAGTGTTTTTCCAAGGCGCTTAATTTTTTCGAGACCGTAGATTTATCAAGATTAAGTTCGTTTGCTGTGATCTGAATCGATCCATTCTTATAGATGCTCTCGAATATCTTCCAAGTGATTAAATCGTCGCTAAAAGCCATAGAGTTGCCATTTTAGAAATCAAAGTTTTCAAATCGTCAACGATTTTATCGAAAAAAATTAAGAAAATTTTGGGGCGTCTTGCCGCCTCTTTGTAAGCGCACAGACTAAAAGAAGGTGAATTGGAAATTAAAGGAGGAGTATTTATGTACGATCTTCTGATTAAAAAAGGCCATATCGTCGACCCAAAAAACAATATCGACATAATCGGTGATATCGCCTTAGAAGAAGGCAAAGTCGTTGCCGTATCCGAAGAAATTGAAGGAGCGGCGAAAGAAACCATCGATGTTGCAGGAAAACTCGTCATCCCTGGAATCATCGATATGCACACACACATGCGTACACTCGAAGGACACCCTCATGCGCAACGCATGGTCGCCCTCGCTGGTGTTTGCACAACACTTGATATGGCTGGCCCCTTAGAGAACATTTTGGACACCATTGCAACGAGTGGCTCTGGCATCAACATTGCTATTCTTGAAGGAGCGAGAGCTGGTCTCACACTCACATGCAATAGACCCGATGCAGCAGAACAAAACGCCTTTATTAATCGCATCGTGGAGCATGGCGGCATTGGTATCAAACTCCTAGGCGGTCACTTCCCGATGGACTTAGATATCAGCGCACAATTTATTGAAAAAGCCGCTGAACTAAAAAGTTGGGTTGCCTGGCACGTTGGTAACACAGTGCATGGATCAAACATCGAAGGCATGCGCGATGCAGTAAAAGCCGCAGGAGACCATTTCCTACACATTGCTCACATCAATAGTTACTGCAGAGCCCAAGTCCGTGATGAGATTAGCGAATCGCTTGAAGCCATCGATTTACTTAAAACACATCCGCAGATTTTCTCAGAGTCCTACGTTTCAGATTTGAACGGAACGCGTCTTACATGTAAAGACGGCGTACCGATTTCCAAAGTCACATGCACCTGCCTGAAGAAAGTTGGTTGCACTCCTGATGAAGCGGGTGTTCGCGAGGCGATTCGCACGGGACGCGCTGGCGTTTGCTACGACAACGGCACCATTGGCGCTCTCCTTAAAGGAGAAGAAGGCGTCAAATACTGGGAAAGCCAAGCCGAGACAACAGGAAGCTTTTCTGTTAATCCAGCAACAAGTCGCTTCTTGGTTGCCACAGCGAAACGAGCCGATGGAAGCTTCGTTGTCGATAGCTTCTCAACCGATGGCGGCTGCTACCCGCGCAATGTGATTGTTGATGTGGGACTTTCACTTGTGAAGTTTGGTGCGATGACATTAAAAGAGTATGTCTTAAAGGCCTCGATGAATGGAGCTAAAGCGCTTAACCTTCCAAACAAAGGTCACTTAGGAGTTGGAGCTGATGCTGACGTTTCTATCATCGACTTTGAGCGCCAGAAGGCTTACGCAACAGTTGTTGGCGGAAAAGTCATCATGCTCGATGGGAAACTTCTTGGCAAAGGAACAACCATTATCTGTGATGAAAGAGGCGCAGATTACTTGGCGAAGCGTGGCATCTCATACATTGTTAAGGGACCGCTTCTCGCAGAGGATGTCGCTAAGCGCATCGCACTTCATTAACTAAAAAAAGACATCCCAACCAAAGGAGTAAAAAATGTCTGGAATTATCATCGTCATCCTTTCTGTTGTGGCGGTGGCTTATTTGATTGTGAAAAAGTACTACGCCACGTGGAGTTTGCTGATGGTCGGTCTTGTGACGCTTACCATCGCTGGTCTCATGGGCGCAACTCTTGTTACTGGAAAATCAGCCACTCACCTTTTTGCTTTCGACGTAGTGCAAGTGTTCTCTGACCTACTATCAAAACGCTCAGCGGGTCTCGGTATGAACATCATGGCTATGGGCGGCTTCTCCGTTTATATGTCACGATTGGGTGCAACACGAGCTCTCGTCAACGTTTGCGTGAAACCGCTTTCTGCTGTTAAGGCGCCGTACCTCATCATGGCGCTTGCCTACATTCTCGGGCAACTTCTTAACATCGTTTTGACTTCTGCCGTGGGTCTTGCATTGCTCTTGATGGTCACGATGTATCCCTTGTTAATTGCTGCGGGCGCTAATAAGAAAGCTGCTGCCGCTACCATTGCCTTAACTGGCGCTTTAGGCCTTGGACCAACAGGAGGCAACAATCTTTTGATTGCTCAGCTTACAGGCAAACACGTCATGGAAGTCTTCCTTGACTACCAGATGTTTATGGCAGTTTTCATGATGCCGACAATCGCAGTGGCCCACTTCTTTGTCATGCATTACTTTGATAAGAAAGACAGAGCCTCAGGTCGCGTAACCGACGATGACTATAAGATCGAAGAGCTTGAAGATAAGAGTAAGGACGCCAAGGGTGCGCCAAGCTGGTACGCGATTTTGCCCTTAACGCCGCTCATTCTTCTTTTCGTCTTCTCGCCATTTGTTTACAAGGGCGTGAAACTCAGTGTCGTTACGGCTATTGTCGTTTCCGTTTTGATTGCCTTTATTGTCGACTTCATCCGTAGCTTTAATCCCAAAGAAAGCTTCGCTAAGACTAAAGCCTTCTTTGAAGGTATGGGTAAAGTCTTCACTTCCACTGTTGCTCTTATCGTTTGCGCGGAAGTCTTCGCAGCGGGCTTAACAAAGTCTGGTGGTATTGCCGCTTTAATCGAAATCGCAAAAACCTCTGGGGGCGGATGTTTCGCAGTCTTTACGGTGATGTTCATAATCACCCTCATCTCAACGTTCTTGATGGGATCAGGAAACGCTGCCTTCTTTAGCTTTGCTCCGATGATTCCTGAGATTGCAAAGAGCTTTGGCGCCAATCTCAATTGGTTCTTACAGCCCTTACAAATCTGCTCAGGTCCGATTCGCTCGATGAGCCCGATTGCAGGATGCATTATTGCTATCGCAGGCTTAAGTGGAGTCTCGCCATTTGAGATTGTGAGGCGAACGGCTCCGAGTTGCCTACTCGGTGCTTTCGTCGGCTACTGCGTTGCATTCTTCCTAATTTAATCTTTCAAAAACTACGCGAGTAACAGAACTTCCCCCCTCTTTCTCGCGTAGTTTTTTGCACTCATTTTTTGCACTAACACGTCATGCTTCTTTTCGGATTGTTCTTTGCCGTAATTCTCATTGGCTCAGTTGCCATCGCTTCTGGGTTTTACGTCAAAAAGAAAAATGTCGCGAAATCGGGTTGTATCGTCGTCGCTGGCCTCTGTCTAGGCACACTTGCTGGAGGCGCGACAACTGTTGGCACCGCACAGCTAGCGTACGTTTACGGCATTTCTGCAATGTGGTACACAGTAGGTAGCGGCATAGCCTTCGTTATTCTCACGATTTTTTTTATCAGCCCCTTAAGAAGACTTGGCAACCCCACCCTCGTAGGAATGATTCGTGATGAGTATGGCGATGTGGCTGGGTACTCCGCTTCAATTCTTAATAGCCTTGGAACCTTTATCAATATTCTCTCGCAACTAATTTCCGCTTCCACTGTCATCCTTGTGTTCTTTCCGGAGTTTTCTGCTCTCTACGCTGTCGGTTTGAGCGCACTTTTCATGGCTCTCTACGTTGTTTTTGGGGGATCAAAAGGCGCTGGAATGGTCGGCATCGTCAAGATGTCTTTGATGTACTGCTCGATGGTTTTGTGCGCTACGGTTGTCTGGAATCTCATGGGAGGAGGCGCAAGCGTATGGAAGGCTCTTTCAGAAACCACGGGGCCGACCGGGATAAGTTTCTTAAATCCTTTTGCCCGCGGTGTAAGCGAAGATTTCGGGGCATTGATTTCTGTTTTAATCGGGATTGTTACGACACAGACTTATGCTCAAGCCATCCTTTTAGGTCGAAAGAATAAAGACGCCAAGATTGGCGCCTTATGTTCTGCTGCTCTTATGCCACCATTAGGATTTTGTGGAATCCTAGTGGGCTTATATATGCGCTCTGTGACAGACCCAACAGTGTTCTTAGCAAAAACTGCGCTCACACAATTTGCTATGACTTATTTGCCACCCTTTTTCGCTGGTCTTGTCCTCGGCACGATTTTTATCGCCTGTATCGGCACAGGCGCAGGATTGGCCCTAGGAGTCGCAAATGTTCTGACGCGTGACATTCTCGGACGCATCGCTAAGAAAACGCACGACTTGCTTGGCTCAGAAAGGTTAATCCGAATTTTGATTCTCGCTGTTCTCGCTTTAGGCACTTTGCTTGCCTCAGGGCCCCTAGGCGATATGGTTCTAAATTTTGCATATCTCTCGATGGGACTTCGCGGCTGTTCCGTTTTTGCTCCCTTGTGCTTTCTTATTTGGGCAAAGGGTCGCGTTCCAGGGCGCTATGCGGTTGCCTCGATTGTCATCGCCCCGCTTTTTGATTTGTTCTTTACAGAGATTCCCGCGCTCTCAAGATTACTTGGCGGATGTGATGCATTGTTTCCTGCGATTGGTTTGGGAATTGCCATTATGTTTTTCGGGATGCACGCAAAAAAAGCTCCTCAAGGCGTTTCCACTTTAAGGTAAGACGGCTAAGCCAATATCTACGAATCGCAATTACGAACTTAAAACTCTCTTTCTCCGTGTTTGCCTAATCGAACATTTAGATTAAAGGCGTAGCGGTCTGCTGGGTGATAAGAGACCGAGACAAAAATGGTCTTTCCCCTGTCGCTCATATACCGACGGAAAATCCTCAAGCACGGCTCTCCTGCCTCACTTTTAAGATTACGGGCCGCCTCTTTTGTTAGTGTCGTTGCCTCAACTGTCTGCCGCACCTCTGTACAACGGATTCCCTTAACATCGGCAATCACATCAAGCATGAGAACATCTGGGTTCTTTTGCGCAGCAGAAATCACGTCCTGCCAACTGCGATTGATGTATTCAGTCGTCCAGGCAATCGGAGGATCGTCAGGCGCCTCGCCTTTGCGAACCATGGATAAACGAATATAGGTTTCTCCTGGGGGACATTGGATTTTCTCTGAGAGCTCTCGACTTACAACACACTCTTTGACATTCAGAATCTGACGCGGATTCTTGCTTGCGAGTCGATCGAGATCTGCCATTGTGCTAAGACTTCTATCGAAACTATGCGCCTTTCCTTTACTAATAACACGCGTTCCAACGTGAGGCGTTCTCCGAATTAGGCCGCCAGCCTCAAGGATAGCGAGTGCAGCGCGAACCGTTGTGCGGGACACTCCCTCGGACCGAGCCAAATCAGGTTCTGCTGGGAGTACATCACCAACGGCGTATTGCCCACTTTTGATGCGCCGCATGAGGCGCTTAGCCAACCTCTCGTTTAAATGTTCGGTTGCCATAAGAAAATAGCTCCCAAAAAAAGGAAAGTCCGAAGCCCTAGATAAAGAGCTTCGGACGTTTCTTTTGCTAAATTAAATTAGCGTCGTCTTAGTAAAGTCCAATAGCCTTCCACCAAAGCATACCTGTGGAGAATACCACGAGAACACAGAAGGTGACGATACAGAAGTTAATCTTATAAAAGCGAGGACGTTCAAAGTAACCTTGACCAAAGTAGATCGGTCCCGGGCCGCCGGCGTATTCTGTGATACCCCACATGAAGTTCGAGAAGATGGCAAAGCAGATTGCAACCATCGGAGCGGGAGCGCCCGCAGCGATTGCAACAGAAGCGAAAGGAACGTACATCGCCGCAACGTGGCCAGAGGCTGTTGCAAACACATAGTGCAAATAAATGTACGCAAAGCCTAAGATGATGAACGTTGTAATCCAATCAAATCCACCTAAGGAGGCAGCAAAACCCGTTGACATCCATTTGACGAATCCGAGTTTGGTTAAACCAGTAGCTAGAGAAATAATCGCACCGAACCAAACAACCGTATCCCAAGCCGCTTTATCGTTTAAAACGTCTTTCCACTGAACAGAACCCGTAACAAAGAGGAAAGCAACAAGGCCTAAACCGATGGCGTTGGCGTTATATCCTGTGATTAAGCAGGTGCCCCATCCGGTTAATGCAAGGACAAAACCAATAGAAACCAAAATTTCCTGGCGGCTCATCGGTCCCATCGCAGCGTATTCTTTTGCACCCATGACTTTGGCTTCAGGCGTCTTTTTTAGATCTGGGTTCATAAACTTATAGGTAAGGAGCGGCAATAAAACAAAGCAGATTGCCGCAGGAACTAATGCAGCCAAGAACCAAGAAGCCCACGTTATTTCCACACCTAGACCGTCTTTTGCCAATTGCGCGCAAAGCGGGTTCGCTGCCATACCCGTCATGAAGAACGCACCCGTAATCGGCGTAAATTGAAAGCACGTCATGATAAGAAAATCGCCGATTTTCTTACCAGTAGGACCGGGCTGGCTACCGAGAACTTGGTTAATGGATTTTGCAACCGGCAAAATGATTCCACCAGAACGCGCTGTCACCGATGGCATCGCAGGAGCCATGATTAAATCGGCGGTACCTAAGGCATAGGCCACACCCAATGAGGATCCGCCAAAGATACTCAGCAACTTATAGGCGATACGGCGACCTAATCCAGACTGAACAAAACCTAAACTTAAGACATAGGCCGAGAAAATCATCCACACGGTACCTGACCCAAAGCCCTTTAAAACATCACCTAACCCTAGCGTGTTTGTAAAGTACGTGAGCGCTAAGGCGATAAACATCAAGGCGCCAGAGGCAACGGGAGCGGCAAGAATACCCGCGATGGTTGCCGCAAAAATCGCAAACATGTGCCAGGCTTTATCTGTTAATCCTTCTGGCGTTGGCATCAACCACAAAATAAGAAGCAAACCAGCAGGCACTGCCCACCGAATTAACTTTCCCTTATTCATATTCCTCCTCCATTTTTTTGTAATTTATGGGAGCGGTTTATCCCCGCTCCTCTGATATAGACAGACTACTTGCTGTACTTTGCGAGAACGCGATCGACAAACTCAGGAGCCAATCCAATGTAGCTATGCGGATTGAGCATATGATCGACTTCTTCTTCCGTGAAAGCAGCGGTCACTTCTGGCGTTTGCATTAAAACGTCCTTTAATGGCACTTCGGCTTCGTAGGCTTTCATGCAAGACTTGTAGACGATGCCGTGCGCTGTCATACGGCCGAGTTTGCGCGCCAAGTGCATCATCACGCATTCGCTCATCATGAGACCCTTTTGCGCAAAGAGATTGCGTTCCATGTGTTTCGGATAGACGATCAGATTCTTAAGGATGTTCTTACTCTTTTCAAGAGCGCAGCCGAGCATATGGCATGCGCGAGGAATCGCCTCCCACTCAGATAAGAAGCAACCCCAATCGCGTTCGTTTTCGCTAACCATCGTTTCAACAATCGACGGCGCGATGCTGCGAACGTTGCGGCAAAGTGCGAGAACGTTTTCAAGGACAGCGGGATTACGCTTATGAGGCATTGTCGAAGAACCAACCTTACCCATAAAGAAGGGTTCTTCCAATTCAAGGATTTCTGTGCGCTGCAGAGTCAAGATTTCGTGATTGATACGGCCCAAGGTTCCTGCGCAAAGTGCAAGAGCGTTGGTGAACTCGGCTTGATTATCGCGAGCAACGTGCCAGGCGATTGTCGGAACTTCAAGACCCAAGATCTCAAACATGCGTTTTTGTGTCTCAAGGCCCTTTTCAGGTTGCGAGGCTAATGTGCCAACGGCGCCAGCCATTTCGCCAACAAACACGCGATGACGCATTTCTTCGAGTCGTTCGATGTCGCGACCGAGTTCATCGGCCCAGACAGCGGCCTTATAGCCAAACGTAATAGGAATGGCGTGCACAACGTGTGTGCGTCCTGCCATTACGGTGTTGCGATACTTCTTGGCGAGATCTAAGCAGTACTCAAGGCACAACTTCATATCGCGCAAGATCACGTCATAGGCATCACGTTGCAAAAGCACAATGCCCGTATCGACAATATCCTGACTTGTGGCACCCCAGTGCACGAATTCACCCGCGTTATCGGGCAACACGGCCTTAAAGGCTTTTAAGAGAGGAACGATTGTGATTGAAGATTTGTAGAACTCGCCGATGGAGGGGATATCTAAGAGTTCGGCTTTGGCGTATTTGTTGATGATGTCGGCTTTTTCTTGCGGGATGACGCCGAGTTCGGCCTGTGCTTTGGCTAATGCGGCTTCTGTGTCAAGCCATTTTTGCGCCCAAGATTCATCGCTAAAAATCTTGCGCATTTCATCGGTGGAAAACATGCAGCCGTGGATTTGGCTATCAATAGCGGTAGAAGGCATAAAAGGCTCCTTGTGTTGTGATCTTTGTGTGTGAAACAGAAAACTCACCGAATCTTGTGCTCTTCTAACTCACCTCTTGCTGTCCTTCGGTGCGTTTCTCTGAGCGCATTTTGGTAAAAATTGCCTTTTACGCCTCGGTATTCCTTCTTTTGTCTTGTGGTTTATCAAAATTTAGGTGTTTTGTCTTAATTTCTTTTCTTTTAATTCAATAGCTTTCTCTTTTGTCTTCTTGTTCTTTTGTTCTATAAAAAAGATACAAAAGGCCTCTCGCCTAGTAGTTACGCATCTTCTAGACTTTTCTTTTGTATTTTGAAAATGCATTTGTCTGATACAAATACCCTTTTTCCTACAAAAAGGAGGGGCAAGACAAAGGCAAAATAAAACCCCGAGGTCTTTCTTTAAAACACTCAGGGTTTTGTGTGTGGCCTCCGCAAAATTCTTGCGGTTCTTTTTGTGTCTTACTTTACGAGCTTACAAGAGCAGCGGGGCTTAAGTTTCCTAAAGAAATCGTTTCCCTTGTCGTCTGTGAGGATAAAAGCGGGAAAGTCCACGACTTCTGCTTTGTAGATTGCCTCCATCCCAAGATCAGGATACTCAATGCATTCGATCTTTTTGATGTGAGAAGCAGAAAGCGCGGCTGCAACGCCACCGATAGTTCCAAGGTAAAACCCACCGTACTTCTTACAAGCCTCAGTGACAACACTCGAGCGATCGCCCTTACCAATCATCACAAGGGAAGCTCCCGCCCTCATAAAGGGTTCGACGTAGGGATCCATTCGAGCCGAAGAGGTCGGCCCCATAGAGCCACAAGCGTAGCCAGTCGGAGTCTTCGCAGGCCCTGCGTAAAGAATCGGATACTTCTTTGCGTAATCAGGCAGGCCCTCTCCCCTATCCAAACGCTCCTTTAGCCTGACGTGCGCAATATCGCGCGCCACAATGATTGTGCCCGTTAATGAAACGCGTGTGGCTACAGGATATTTCGTTAGCTCTGCACGCACTTCATCGATTGGTTTTGTTAAATCAATCTTCACGACTTCACCTTCGCCGTCTTTGCGGAATTCTTCTGGGATAAGACTACCTGGATTGCTATCGAGCTTTTCAATCCAAAGACCTTCGGAATTAATTTTGCATTTCACATTGCGATCTGCCGCACAGGTAACACCAAGACCAATCGGACAAGATCCTCCGTGGCGCGATAAGCGAATGACACGCACGTCATGCGCAAAGTACTTGCCGCCAAACTGCGCGCCAATGCCGATGTTGTTGGCAGCCTCAAAAAGAATCTTTTCAAGTTCAAGGTCTCGGAAGGCTCGCCCTGTTGCGTCTCCCGTTGTCGGAAGATTGTCATAAAACTTCGCTGTAGCTAGTTTCACAGTGAGCATCGTTTTCTCAGCAGATGTCCCTCCGATAACAACAGCGATGTGATACGGCGGGCAAGCTGCTGTTCCAATCGCTTTGATCTCACCGACTAAGAAAGGAATCAACGCTTCAGGATTTAAGATGGCCTTTGTCTTTTGGTAAAGAAAGGTTTTATTGCCTGAGCCGCCGCCCTTTACTAAGCAAAGGAATTTGTATTCGTTACCTTCAACGGCCTCGATATCAATTTGCGCTGGAAGATTGCACCGAGTGTTCACTTCCTCGTACATCGTAAGCGGCGCGTTCTGCGAGTAGCGCAGGGCATCTTCTGTGTAGGTCTGAAAAATTCCTTTTGTGATTTCTTCTTCTTCGCAAGTCTCGGTGATGACGTTGTGGCCTCTTTTCGCGTAGACAATGCCTGTGCCCGTATCCTGACAAATAGGAAGAATGCCTTTAGCGGCAATTTCTGCATTGCGTAGCATCGTTAGTGCAACGTACTTATCGTTTTCTGAACTCTCGGGGTCTTTCAAAATCTTTGCAAGGCACTCGTTATGCGAGCGACGAAGCATGAAACTACCGTTATGAAACGCTGTGTGAATTAAGAATCGGATTGCATCAGGAGCAATCTTTAAGAAGGTTTTTCCTTCAAATGTTGTTGTGCTTACGAAGTCCTTTGTGAGCAATTCGTATTGCGTGTCATCACGCCCAATCTGAAAGACTGGAGCGTACTGAAATTCAGGTGTTGTTGCCATAGTTTTTTCCTAAGTTATCCTAGTGAATCCTCTTTTTTTTATTTTGCCACACATGCTGTAGACCGATTTTTTCTTTGAAATTACAGCGTCATTTACTCACTCAGGAAAAAAATCAGCAGCCCAAACCTCACGAGATTTGTCTCGGAAATTTGGACTGCTAATCACCAAAAAAAATTCTTACGGTCTGACTCTTCAGTAAAGCTAAGCCCAGAAACTGAAACTCTTGCCATCAACGCCCTTGCGTGTTTCGGTCTGCTCCTGCAATCTTAGTTCTTCAAACCCAGCAACTGAAACCGCTCCTTAGTCAATACCTTTCTTCTTTAGCCACTCTTTTGTATCCTTGTTTATTAGAGCAAAAATATCGTTTACCTGCGAATCGTCTGTATCTTCGGGCAATTCCTCGGGAACATATTCGATTTTTCCTTGCTCTTCGAGTTCGTCAAGATCATCGCTGTAGGTGTCGGCATCGCCATCTAAAATAATGTATTCCATTTGATCACCATTGAAGTAAAGTTTTCTAGTAATACTCTTTGCTCGCTTTGTATTTGCTCTCTGCAATCATAATTTCCCCCTTTAAGAATTAATCATTGCCTTTCCGATGGCGTTTGGTCCGCCTTGGCTTGGCTGTTTTGGGCTTCTAACAAGGCTTTTACTTTTGCTTTCGATTCAGCTCTTTTTCTCTCATAGTCAGCCCTTGCTTTTTCGTAACTCTCGTTTTTGGCATTTATATACTCGACAATCTCTTTTTCTCGGAAAGTTTTCCCTTTATCCAAGCACAAAACAATTGCATCGATTCTTCTCAACATATCGTTGTCAAAAATCGACTCGTCAAATTTTTCACCGAACTTTTCCTCATATTCATTCTCATAGTCAGAGAGTTCATCCTCCACATCTTCTTCATCGGCTTCGTCTGTGTCTTTTTCCCAAATACCTACCATCGTTGGGTCTTCTTCTTCGCACAGCACTTTGTAGAAAATCTCAATTACACCATCGAGGTCTTCATGAAAATTCCAATAAAGCGTTGCGCATTCGGTATCTTCGTAATCTTCCCCAGGCACAGCATATTCGATTCGGTAGCCTTCACCGGTGACGTATTCCCATTGGGCCACACCAAGAGAAAAGGCCCATTTTCCTTTTGCTCTGACTTCTACATTGACGTACTCATTTTCATGATTTCTGAGTTTTCCAAATTCATCCTTCAACTCAGTAACAAACGTTTCCCTTGATAGCGGGAGATGATTGATTTCCATCTCCACTTTTCGTACCGCATTTTCGCTATCGATAATGACTTTCTTCTCGTAACTCTGACGCTGCGCATCGGTCTTTTCTTTAGCCATAAAATCCCCCTTTATATGTGTCTTTTTACGGTTGAAAACCCTTCGTTCTCAACAGGAGGATTTTACCAAAAACGCCTTGTTTTCTAAAGAGAAAAATGGTCTTAGAGAGGGTTATTTTCGCTTGTAAATCAGGCCTTGACAAAGGTTCTTTTATGGGTACGGATTTGCCCGAAGAAAAGGTAGTTGGGAAAGACAATTTTGCTCTGCAATCTTGGCTCTTTAATACAACAATCGGGCCCCAAAAACTAAGAGGCGCTTCCTAGCAAAACTATCGACGCCTGAACCCCTAAAGATTTCGCAGTTGCAAAAAAATCAGCAGCCCAAATCCCTTGGGTTTTACCCCAGAAATTTGGACTGCTAATCACCGGAAAAATACTTCTCTCTTACTCTTCAGTGAAGGTAAGTTTTGTCTTGGCCACAAGTTTCATAAACGGAGTAATCACATGTGGATCTGTGTTAACACCATTTGGGATTCCCGTCATCGGATTGACACAGGTAGCATCGGGCTGCTTATCAAAGACAACGAGCGCAGGGCAGTTTGAAGAAACGGCGATGCGACGGCGTCCTGGGTAAACAAGTTCTGCAGCCGCATTGCTATTTACAAACGAGAAACAATCGTCCCAGGGACCTGCTGTGGGCTCCAAGCGTTTGCCTGTTGGCAATTCGTCAGAACCCGTCTCATTCATAAAGTCTGCTTTGAAATCTAATTTCAATTGCGCAGCTCCCGTCTTATCGGGGTCCTTTAAGAACCACGGATGCCATCCAGCATCAACGGGGAAGACTTTCCCGTCAGTAGATTCCAATTCCAAACTCAAATTGAGTTCGTTACCAACAATCTCAATTGTGTAGGTGACCTTGCAGGGCCAGGGCCACGGGCGACGCACGTTATTCGTGAGAACAATTTTTCTAGCGCAAACAACGCATCCCCAATCATCAAAATGCGCCATCCCATGCATCGCATTGGCGCCTTTATTTTGATAAAGGTAGTGCTCTTTTCCATCAAAGACAACCTTGCCGTCCCTCATACGACCAACCCACGGAATCATCGGGAAACACCCGTATTGGAAAGCCTTGCGGCCAGGTTCATATTGGCGCAAGAGTTCCACCCCGTAGTGCTTAAGACTAACAATACGAGCCCCATCGGTCGGGCACACAGAAACGCGTAGTGCCTCAGAAGAAATCGTGACGATTTCCCCTTCGGGGCCAGACCAAGGTGCATCAAAAGCTTTAGAAAGACCTTGGATTTTTTCTGTTTCAAAAGACATCGTTAACTCCTAGATTTTTGTCTGCGGCTTAATCGCAATCACAGAAAGCACCGCAATCAATCCAATCAACGCTAAGTAACCAGCAACGAGGTAGTACTTTTGATCGGCCCACGAGAAAAGTGTTGAACTAATCAAAGGGGTAAGGCCACCTAAGATCGCTGAGAACTGGTAAGCAAAAGAGAGTCCCGTGTAGCGAACACGAGCGCCAAACATCTTCGAAAACATCGTCGGCTGCACAGCAAACATCGACGTTGGCCCAAGGTTATAAGCAATGATTAACGCAAAGACGATTACGGCCATGTTCTCTGTGTTTAGCAACATAAAGAACGGATACGCAAAGAGAACGCAAAATCCCGCGCCAAAAAGATAAATCTTTCTTTGACCAATCTTGTCTGATAACCAGCCGTAAACCGGGCACATGAAAATACCAATCGCAGAGGCGACCATCATGCCCACAAGCGGCACGCTCTTATCGAGCATCAAGGTTGTGGTGATGTAGGCCATACCAAAGGCGTTAATAATGTTCGAGGAAACGGTTTCTGCTAAGCGAGCGCCGATAGCCAAGAAAATGTTTTTCGGATGCTGCTTAAAGACCTCGATAATGGGAATCTCTTTTTTGGTCTGTTCTTTTTTCGCTTTCACGAATTCAGCAGGCTCTTCAGTCTTTAAGCGAATGTACATGCCAGCGATTAAGAAGACCGCTGAGATTAAAAACGGAATACGCCAACCGAAGCTCATAAACGTTTCTTGATCCATCACAGAATTGCAAAGAGCAAGAACGCCAGTAGCGGTCATAATGCCAACGGAGGCCGCACTCTGAGGAATCGATCCGAAGAAACCGCGCTTTGCCATCGGAGCCGACTCAATCGTAAGTAGCGCAGCTCCACCGTATTCACCACCTAAGCCAAAGCCCTGGACTAAGCGGCAAATCACCAACAAGATGGGAGCGACTAGGCCGCCCTGTTCGTACGTTGGCAATAAGCCAATCACGAATGTTGAAAGACCAACGATTAGAAGTGTCCAGATCAGTGTCACACGGCGCCCGACAATATCGCCAAAGTGACCAAAGATAATGCCGCCAATCGGACGCATAAAAAATCCGACACCGAATGTGGCAAATGAAGCAATCGTTCCCGTTAAAGCGTCGTACTGCGGGAAAAAGAGCGGAGCAAAAATCAGAGCGGAAGCTGTTCCAAAAAGAAAGAAGTCGTACCACTCGAGCATGGCGCCAACGAAACTTGCCGCCACAACGCGCGTCATCGCACGTCCCTGCAAACCATCATGAAGTTTTTCTGTTGTCATAAGAAGAGCTCCTTTGTTTTTTCTTATAACTGCCCTGCAGGGTGCTCGTCGCCTGCAGGGCAGTATGTCAAGAGACTATCTACACACTAAGAAAGCTCCTTAATCTTTTCTAAGCACTCTTCGTCTTCAGCGTCAACGTTGTAACCGACCGGTTCCCACTTAATTAGTACGCAGGTAAGCCAACCGACAAACGGAACGAGAGCTAAAAGGAAGAACGCATCTGTTCTCATCGTGCCCCAAAGGATGGGCCAGAGAATGAGACCTGCGATAGCACCCGAACGCATAATCGCACGAGCAAAACCGATACCCGCAGGACGGATGCAAGGCGGATACGACATCGTCGCAATCGTCATACCAAGGCCACCAGGACCCGAGGAATGAAAGAAGATGATTCCACCCAACATCAAAATGGCGAGATAGGGATTTTCTGCTGCAGAGGTACCCAAGAGCAGGAGAAGAATCGTGACCATCGCAAAGCCAAACATACTCAAGCGCCGAGAACCAAACTTAGCAACAAGGATCGATCCAATGGCGCCACCCGTAACGCCGAAGAGAACGTTCACAATCATGCTGCCACCTAAGGCTGCCGTTAACTGGTTACCTAAAATCCCACCCAGGGTTAAAGGTAGATACACACCCACAGCGTTGTACTGCCAAGCTTGCATCGTCGCAACAACACAACCCAAAATCGAGCGCTTGTAGTACTTCTTGCTAAACATCAGCTTGTAGGCTGTGAAGTTGTTGACGCGTACACCAGCGGCGTTTTCCTTAGCCTTCGGATCGGCCTTGACTTCAACCTCGATACCATAGCGGGTCTTTAAGATCTCTTTGGCGAGTTCAAGCTTTCCCGTTCTAGCGGCCCACGTTGCCGATTCACCGAGCAATGTGTAGCGAAGCACCATGATGATGAAAGCAAACACTGCGCCAATGAAAATGCCGTAACGCCATAAGAGGGGATCGTCGACGCCGGCAAGATTCATCGGCAACAAAACAGCAAACACAATCGTTGTTGAGACGTACCACGCCATCTGCCAAAGATTCACAGAGGTGCTTGACTTCTTTTGCTTAGCGCCCTGCAATTCGGCAACAGCGTTGGTTGCAAGTGGGAAGTCGATGCCAAGGCCAACACCCATAACAACACGCCAGACAAGAACTTCCCAAATGCTTCCAGCAAAAGCGACAGCCGCAGCTCCCAATGTGCAAAGGCCAAGACCGATAATGAAGGCCTTTTTCTGACCGTAGCGATTGATGACCCAGTTCGCAATCAAACCGCCCACAAGAGCGGCAACGAGCACTGAGGCGTTCACAGTAGCGGCCAATCCTTGGGAAATCCCAAACTGCGCGGCAATGTATTTGTTGCCGAAGCCAACCATTGCGGCCTGGTAGGCATCAATCATGATGCCGCCTAAGGCAACAAGCGTAATAAACAATGAAACTTTGCTTTTAGCATGGTCATTGATGACATTAACAACATCTTGGTTGTTGCTAATGGTTAGAGTCGTACTCTGAGCCATGATCTCTCCTTAGAACTTAATAATTGTTTTAATTGAATTCGGGTCTTGTGCTTTGACGAAGGCTTCGGGTGCCTGTTCGACTGGGAAGACGCTTGTGATCAAATCGGAGGTATCAAAAAGCCCCTTTTCGAGCCACTTAACTGCGCCATCGATATCGGCAGGAACGTACATGCCAGAACTCAAAAGGTCACGCTCAAAGCGATTCATACTCGGAAGCGGAACTTCTCTTGGGCCAGAAGGAACACCCATGCAAATCACGGTGCCACCAGCGCGAACTTGCGTTAACGACTGCGTAATAGTCGCTTGCGCTGCAACCACGTCAATCACACCATCGAACATCCGATTACTCGGGAGTTGACCGACGTCATAGACTTCATCAGCACCCAATTTCTCAGCAATCACGCGCTTACCAGCATTGGGTTCCACTGCTGTGATGTGCTTGGCACCAATAATTTTGAGGGCCTGAATAATCGAAAGACCAATAGTTCCAGCGCCGATGACAAGGATGTCTTCTAAGCAGTGCTCAGGCATACGGTGCACGCAGTGGTGTGCGCAGGCAGCGGGTTCTGCGAAAACCAAAATGTTCATGGGAAGTTCAGCAGAAGCCACATGGCAATTGCGAGCCGGGATTACTGAACTTGAACGAGCCATGCCAGGGGCACGGAACCCAGCCACATGCGGGGGCTCGCAAAGGTTAAAACGACCCTGTAAGCAAGCCTTGCAGTGCATGCAAGCCATAATCGGATCGATTGTGACGTGATCTCCAACCTTCACATTTGTCACATCAGAACCAATTTCTGTCACAACGGCGGCAATTTCGTGGCCTGGAACAACAGGAGGCTGCGCAAAGGGGTGTTTGCCGTGCAAAACGTGAATATCCGATCCGCAAATACCGTAATACTGCGTTTCGATGCGCACTTCGTTAGCCTTCACCTCGGGACGTTCGACTTCTACTTCTTCGAAAATGACGTGGTCGATGGCGTCAAACAAAACATGTTTTTCTTTCATCTTTGAATCCTTCACTCTTCTTGACTACGTACTGTTTCTCTGTTGCTTTGAGGCTTTCGAAAGCCCCAAAGTAGCATCTTTTATCGGCAAGCCATCATCTCATCGACGATTTCGCCTAATCGCTTTAAGCGGGGGACTGCAAGGTCCTTGAGCATCAACTCGGTATCTGGAAGCCCAACAACATTAGCCCACACAGCGCGTCCGGCTAAAAAGCCCGAGGCTCCTGACTGCATGGCAGCGCGCACGGCGCGTGGGAAAAGATTGGCATCGACCCCAGAACTTAAAATCACCCAAGGCATCTTGATTAAGTCGTTGAGTTTTGCTGTGGCCTCCACGAGCTTTTTGTATTCGCCACGACCGCCGTAGGGCATTTCAACCTTATAGATATCCGCCTCAGTTTCGCCAAGCTCTTTAGCGGCAGCAAGGATGCAGGCTTCTTTATCGAAAGCTGCGCTATGTCTCGGGGGACGCACAACGGGTTCGATAATGCTCACAAGACCTGCGGAGCGGCACTTTTTCACAAACTCAGAAACCATCGCAAGGCGTGCTTCAGAAGATTCATCTGTGCGATAAAGAACCAAGAGCTTTAAAGCCTTGCCGCCCATGTCGCGCACAGCCTTGGCATCGACTGCTTTATCGATTGCCACGTCATCGACTGGGATGCCGTTGCCAGGAATGAACTCGTCACCTGATACGATCAGGCTAGAAGACGGGGCAATGGCCTTGGTCTTGACGATTTCATCGAGGCAAAACTGTTTATCGCAAAGCACAGCCGACGCGTAAGGGGACAAAATGCGTGCGGCTGTGACTTTGAAATCTGTAATTGTTTTGTCGCTAATGGGCTTGACGCCAGTGGCAGCCTCAAACATCAAGCGCATCGCTTCGCGCTGATCGACAGCGAGCATGGCCAAGCCCCCAGAAGGACGGGCCAAATCTCTTACGGTATAACTTACTAAACTCACTGAAATTCTCCTTAAGAATTACGATTGCCTTTTTGCATTTGGCGTAAATGGGTTAAAACAGATGTCCAGTCCTTGCGCCCGTAACCGAAGGCCGAGGTCTGGTTGTAAATTTCGCGGCAGGCTGCGCCCATGACCATCGGAACGTGCAGTCTGTTACCGATATCAAGCGCAATGCCCAAATCCTTATGCGCTAAGTCGACCATGAAAGCCGGGCTCAAATCGCCCTTAAGAACCTTCGCTTGCCAGGTTGTCGTAAAGTGACTACGAATTGCAGGCGTTCCTTTCATCATTTCGATTGCGGTATTTAGCGACAACCCCATCGCTTCGCAAAGAACAGCGGCTTCTGCTGATAAGGCATTTAGGGCGATACTCATAAAGTTATTGACGATCTTTAGGCGAATACCCATCCCGGGGCCGCCTGCGTCAATCATTTCGTTACCCATGCACATCAAAACTTCTTTGGCTCGCGCGATTTGCTCTTTGGTGCCGCCAGCTAAAAGAAGCAATGTTCCTGTGATCGCATCAGCCGATGTGCGACCAACAGGGCACTCCATCATCTCGTGACCGGCTTTCTCAATCTTGGCGCGAATCGCGTCATTTTCAAAAGGGGAAATCGTCGACATGTCGATGTGAAGGGCACCCTCTTTCATTGAGGCAACGAAGCCCTCTTTTCCAAAGGCGACTTCTTCAACGAGTTTTCCATTGGGAAGCATCGTGATAATGAAGTCGGCGCCCTTGGCAGCTTCCGCAGGTGTCTTCCCGCTTTTGGCGCCAAGCGCAACGAGCTTTGCTACCGCATCGGGGTTGATGTCATAGACTGTGACGTGATGACCTTTTTTTAGAATATTTGTGGACATGGGAGAACCCATCTGTCCCAAACCAATAAATGCAACTTCGCTCATGAATCTCTCCTTCTAAGAACGTTTGAGCGTAGTTTAGAGCACTTTTGAGCGTTTTACGACAAACACGCACTCTTCTTGATTTTTATCAAAAAGCCAAGTTATATGCTTGTTTTAAAGGAAATTCACCCTAGAAATTTTAAATATGCAGCGTTTTCGTTCGCTCAAAATTCATCACAATGACAAAATTTCAATCGCAAACGCTTAATTTAATATGGCGTTTTGAGCGTTTTGCTCATAAAATATGAGCGTTATCGGTTATTTTCTAAAATATCTAGCCTCTTTGTGAAAGATTTCCTCGGAAAAATGAGCGAAATGCTTCACAATATGGTCTATTAAGGAGAGTTTCATGAAGATTTGCTGCGTTGGAATCAGTGTTCAAGATCGCATTTTTACCTTGGCGACTCTACCTCAAGTCGAGGGTAAGTTCTTCGCTCTTGACTTAAAAGAGCAAGGCGGGGGGCCAGCTGCCACAGCCGCTGTTTGTTGCGCACGTCTTGGCGCTTCGGTTGATATGATCGCTCGCGTCGGAGACGACTCCACAGGTAAAGGCATCATCGCTGAACTTGCGAGCGAGCACGTCAACACCGAACACATGATTGTCGTAAAAGACGCCACCTCCACACAGGCCTCAATTCTTGTTGACGCTAAGGGTAGCCGCATTATTGTGAGTTTCCCTTCCCCTAGTTTAGTCGCGGATGCGTCTTCTCTTGAAGCGATTGACTTTAGCCAGTACGACGTGGTTCTTGCTGATGTGCGTTGGCCAGAAGGCGCCTTAGCAGCCTTTAAGCTTGCGAAAGCCGCAGGAGTGCCCACGGTATTAGATGCTGATATCACGCCGCAACCGATTGATGATTTGATTGCCCTAGCAAGCCACGCAATCTTCTCTAAGCCTGGCCTTGAGAAATTTGCCAGAAACGCCAATATCGAAGAAGCCCTTTGTTATGCCGCAACAAAAACCGATGGCGCTGTCTATGTCACCTTGGGCGATGCGGGCTATTCGTATGTGAAAGGGAATAAAATTCAAAACGCTCAAAGTTTCAAAGTGAATGTTGTTGATACAACAGGAGCGGGGGATGTGTTTCACGGAGCGTTTGCTTACGCCTTAGGGCTTTCGGATATGAGCACAGATGAGCGTTTGCGCTTTGCTGCAGCAACAGCCGCATTGAAATGCACCAAACGTGGCGGACGAAGCGGCATCCCGACATTAAACGAAGTTAAACAGTTCTGTAAAGAGCACTAAACCAATTATGAGCATCGATTCATCTCTTCAATCTCCTCGTATCACACTTCCGAGACACAATGAGATTTTGCGTCTTTTAGATAGCAAAGGGTCTCTGACAATCTCTGAGCTTACCTCAGCACTTAAGGTCTCTGAGCAGACCATTCGCCGTGACTTGAAAAAGCTTGAGGAGATGAACTGCATCACCCGCTTTCATGGCGGAGCCAATAGCCTAGAGCCCCAGAAAAATCGCAACGAGGCAACTCTTGCGAACAAAAACATTGATGCACGTGAGTACATGTTTGTTGAGGAAAAAGAAGCGATTGCCCACAAGGTCGCTGACATTGTTCCTGATGGAAGCTCAGTCTTTATTACGATTGGAACAACAGTCGAAAAGATCGCTCAAGTCTTAAATGAACGCCGCAAAGATCTTCTCATTATCACCGATTCAATCCGCGTGGCTTATCTTATTTTCCGCCCTGGAAGAAATAAGGTCCTCGTCCCCTCGGGAATCATTTCCTCACCCAACGGGGGCATTAGTAGTTTGCAATCGATTGGGGACTTAAAGCACTTTCGGCCTGACTTTACGATTACAAGTGTGGGAGCTATTGAGCGTGATGGCACGATGCTTGACTTTAACTTAAGTGAAGTTGAGGCAGCGAAGGTGATGATGAAAAACTCCAAGCAAACCATCATTGCGTGCGATCACACAAAGTTCACAGCAACAGCATCCCTAACCTTGGGGGATATTCGTGACGTGGACTACCTCATTTCTGATGCCGAGCCCAACGAAGACATCCTGCGCGCCCTAAAAGAAGGAAGCGTCAAATTTATTAAAGCCTAGAACAATTTGGAAAGTAAAGGCAGGGCCATTCCTAAGTTTCTTAAGGAATGGCTTTCTTTTTGGCTAGAGCGCTTTTTCAACAAACTCTTTAACTGGAGCGATACTTTTCGGTTCAACGAGCGTATCGATGACTTTACCTTCTTTAATGATAAAAAGCGTTGGAATCGAGCGCACGTTAAAGCGCTCTTTTAATCCTTGCGCACTATCGAAATCAGCGTGAGCAAAAAGAATCTTTCCTGCGTTTTCTTTCGTAAGCATCATCATCAAGGGCGCGATGCGTTTGCAGTCTGGGCACCACGATGCACCCATCACAAACAAAACAGGGATTTCGCTTTTACCGACAACATCATCAAAGTTCGCATCACTCACAGCGACCATTCCAGGGACTTCCATGGTGTTCTCCTTATTAAAAAAACCAAACATGTGCCTCTGATTATACGAAACTGATACGCGTAAAAAAGCCCTGCCAAAGTTGACTTTGACAAGGCTTTATTAGCTCGATAAATCAAGACTAAAACGGATCTAGCACTCGACTACGAGAATCACAGCAGTGATCACAACGATAGCGACGATGTTGATTAACAAACCAGCACGCAGCATATCGATAATCTTCAATTTACCCGTACCGAAAACGATCGCATTCGGAGGAGTTGAAATCGGCAAAATAAATGCAGCAGAGGCCGCCAAGCACGTAGCAAATAGCACGGGTTGCGGCGGAAGATTAAGAGCTTGGCACACAGCCGCAAGTAAGGGCATCATCATCGCAGCGAGAGCCGTATTTGATGTCACGCCTGTAGCAAACGTCA
>CAVJUW010000020.1:0-24243 GCA_963652725.1 Bacteroidaceae bacterium
CACAGTTTGAATTTTGCGTCACGAAAACTAGGTAGTTTGCTCTAGATAAAAAGCGACAGAAATTGCAGCTCTGGTTTGTTATCCCTCTTTTATGGGAATGTTTCGTGAGAAAAGATAAGTTTTGTTAAAGCGTTCACGATAGACAAAACTATCCTCGCACTAGGGCTCATTGTTACAATGAAGCCTTCTTTAATGACACGCTTTCCAAATAGCGATGGTTTTCTCTTCTGCAAGTTTCTTATTTTTCTTTCTTCCGCTCTATTTAGTTTTAGATCGGATTTTGAAAGGAAAGGGTCGCAATTATTGGCTCATTTTGATGAGTCTTCTTTTCTATGTTTGGGGCGAGGCCACAGGCGTTTTGCTTCTTTTGGCGCTATGTGCTGTGAACTTTTCTCTAGGTAAGCTTCTCTCGGAAGACGGTCAAAGAGCGCTGAAAGAAAACAAATTATTAGCGATGGGGGGGGCGTCGCCATCGCGTAAATGCATTCTCATTTGTGGCATTGCGCTTAACTTAGTCGTTCTTTTTTACTTTAAGTACCTTGCGTGGATTCTTGCAGAACTTTCTGCTCTCCCTTTCTTTCCCGAAATCCATATACGTGCTCACGCACTCCCTCTTGGAATTAGCTTTTTTACCTTTCATGCGATTAGCTATTTAGTCGATATTTATACGAGCAAAGTTAAGAGCCATACCGCAACAGATTTTGCGACGTACTTTTTGATGTTTCCTCACCTTGTCGCTGGTCCGATCGTCCGTTTCGAAGACGTGCGAGAAAGCATTCAACACCGAGAACGCAACATGGATCTTTTTGTGTGGGGTGTTTTTCGTTTCATTCTCGGCATTAACAAAAAAGTTCTCATCGCCAATTTTGTTGCGCCAATTGCAGATAGCACGTTTAACCCCATTGTCACACCGAACTTTTTTGATGCTTGGCTTGGGGTTCTTGCCTATACCGTTCAAATTTACTTTGACTTCTCTGGCTACTCAGATATGGCTATTGGCCTTGCGGCAATGGCAGGTATCCGTCTCAAAGAAAATTTCAATGCACCCTATAAGAGTGCTTCTATCAAGGAATTTTGGCGGCGTTGGCATATTTCGCTTTCGTCTTGGTTGCGCGATTACCTTTATTTCCCGTTAGGAGGAAGTCGCACACCAAAAGTTTGGATGACGTATCGCAATCTTCTGATTGTTTTTCTCTTGTGTGGTCTTTGGCATGGCGCGCAATTCACGTTTGTGATTTGGGGCCTATTTCATGGTGCGCTCCTTATTCTCGAAAGAAGACGTTTCGGCCAATGGCTTAGTTGCCTTCCATTTGTCCTGCAACGGACATATTGCCTATTCGCTGTTATGGTCGGTTGGGTGTTCTTTCGCGCAACGGACGTTTCAGCGGCAATACATTATTTGGGTGCGCTTTGTAACCCGCTTATGGTGAGTCGCCCTGAATTCACAAGTCCAGTTAGCTTAGTTGCGCTTGTCGCTGGAATAGGAATTGCTCTTTTTGCACGTTCTGCAGCAACCGACTTTCAAGATTGGAAGTCAACACCAATAGTGATTTCCTTTGGCAATCTCGTGCTTTTTGTCATTTCACTTGCGGTGCTTTACACGAATACGCGTAATCCCTTTATCTACTTTAATTTCTAGGTCGGCCATGATGAATCTGAAAAGAACATTTCTTCTCGTATTCCTTGGGTTGATTACGATTCCGTTTTTTGTTCGTGTCGCAGTGCGCGGCACCACACCGCAAAAGGTTTTTGTCTCAGAGAATCGCACGATTACACAATTTCAGTGGCCAGAAAAATCGCTAAGACGTGGACGGCTACGAACATGGTTCCAAAACAACGATAGATGGATTGCAGATCGCCTGATAAGACGCGAGTTTGTTATCTCTCAGGTCAACCGAGTTCTTGCTAATCCCTCTTATTTTGCGTCAATGGATTTTTCTCGAGGCCTTTTCGGCAGGGAGCATTTCCTTTTTCTTGGGAATTCGTATGCCGAAGTTATCGATAGGCACTTTCTGAAGAGTTTCGAGATTAGTAAGGAAAGCGAACAAAAGCTCCTTGAACACCATAAGAAGCTTCAAAGTGCGACAAAGGACGTTGGTGCCTCGTATGTGATTTTTGCTGCCCCAGATAAGCACGGCATCTTTTGTGAGAAGTTCCCGAATTGGCTGACTCGCCACGGAGCTTGTAGCCGCGTAAGTTATCAAACTGAAAGACTAAAAACGGTTTTTGAAAAGAACGGATTTTGTTTTAGTTATCCATTTGACGCTCTACGGTCGCACAACAATGAACTTATCTACTACAAGGCAGATACTCATTGGAAACGAACGGGTGCAGAAATTGGCTTTTATGCGTTATTCGAAGAGCTCACGCAAAAGGGTTTGCTTATTCACGGGAAGCCTTTTAAGCGGGTCAACGCTGAGGCTTATAGTTTTGAGAAAAAACCGATTGGCAAAAGCGGGGATCTTCGACACATTATTGGCGTACCCGATAGCTACGAGAATGATGACTATAACGTTATCCTCAAAAGCAATGTTCCCCTCCTATTTTCAGAAAATGGAGCTGAAGCCAAAGAGACTACCGCCGAAATGGTTGCGATTCGGATTCCAGCTAAGAATTGGAAGGGGAGAGCACTCAATAATCACGCCCCAAACAAGGCTAGAGTTCTTCTCATGGGGGATTCTTTTACGAGTGCAATGGGTGCGTTCTTTTATCTGAATTTCACAGAGTCGCATTTTTATTCGGTTAACGGAAGAACCAATGAAATGCTCCAGGCTGCCATTCGTGAAGTAAAGCCCGACCTTGTTGTCTATGAGTCTGTAGAAAGAAGTCTGCGATAGCATCTTTGGGCTTAAGAAACTTTAGGAAACATTTCTTTTCGATTGACTTCTTTTTTAAGAGAAGCGTCTCGATAGAATTTCGTAAAGTTCAAACTAAGCATCTAGGGAGAGAAAACCTATGGAATGCAAATCAATTGCTTCAAGTGTTGTTATTGCCATCGGTATTGCGGGAGGTGCCGCACTGCTTGGCAATCAACTTTCAACGGGCATGGAAAACTTCGTAAACCGTGACCGTGTTGTCACAGTCAAAGGCCTAGCAGAAAAAGTTGTCCAAGCTGACCGCGTGACATGGCCCATTGGCTTTCGTGAATTAGGTAATGACCTACAGGCGGTTTATAAGGCCACAGAGAGCCGCCAAGCTCAGGTTGTTGCGTTTTTAAAAGAAGCCGGTCTTGATGCTTCTGAAATTACAGTTACTACTCCTACAGTTACTGACGCTCAGGCAGATAACTACAGTAGCAAGAACATGACCTATCGCTACAACATGATTCAAACGGTCACGGTCTCAACCGACAAAGTTGCTCTTGTTCTTGATTTGATGAAACGCCAGAGTGAACTCTTAAAGGCGGGCGTCACATTAGCCAACGACTACAGCTGGCAAACCACATTTGAGTTCACGGGACTTAATGCTGTGAAACCCACGATGATTGAAGAGGCCACAAAGAATGCTCGTGCGGCAGCTGAAAAGTTTGCTGAAGATTCGGGTAGTAAGCTCGGAAAAATCCGCCGCGCAAATCAAGGCCAGTTCTCGATTTCCAATCGCGATAACTTCACACCGAACGTGAAAAACATCCGCGTTGTGACAACCGTCGAGTACTTCCTGAAGGACTAGGGAAGAATCGTATAAAAACTCTTTAGCATCAACAGTAAAAGCCGCCAGATTTTGGCGGTTTTTGCGTCTTTGGCTCTTGAAAGCAACTCAATTAGACCCCATATAGAGTGCAAACGGGGAAAAGAACCACGGATAGGTTAGCCCCGAAGGAGATTCTTATGAGACAAGATCAATTAACAACAAAATTCCAAGAGGCTATCAGCGAAGCGCAATCGATGGCCTTGAGAAACGACAACCAGTTTATTGAGCCTGTTCATATCCTCGCAGCTATTATGGATGACGAGGAAGGGGTTGCTAATAGTCTTTTTGAGCGCATTGGAGCTAACGCCAAAGAGATTCGTAAGGCTGTGGCAGAGGAAATCACGCGTCTTCCGAAAGTCACAGGCACAGCGGGCGACGTTCAAGTCGGTCGCGACACGGTGCGCGCCTTTAATTTGGCAGAAAAAGAAGCTTTAAAGCGCCAGGATTCGTTTATTTCCTCGGAGCTCTTTTTACTGGCTCTAACAGATTCCTCATTTGAGGTTTCGAAGCTTCTTTCACGCTTTGGTGTGACGCAGGCCTCTCTTGCTGCGGCAATTGATGCTGTGCGCGGTGGCGAAAAAGTCCAAGACGCCGAGGGCGAATCCGGACGAGACGCCATTAAGCGCTACACAATTGATCTAACAGAACGCGCTCGCTTAGGAAAGATCGATCCCGTGATTGGGCGAGACGACGAGATTCGTCGCACAATGCAGATTTTGCAACGTCGTACAAAGAATAACCCAGTGCTCATTGGTGAACCTGGTGTCGGTAAAACTGCAGTCGTCGAGGGTCTTGCGCAGCGTATCGTCAATGGCGAAGTGCCTGATGGCTTAAAGCACAAGGTTGTGCTCTCTTTGGATATGGCAGGCCTTATTGCTGGCGCTAAGTATCGGGGTGAATTCGAAGAGCGTTTAAAGAAGCTATTAAAAGAAGTGACGGCCTCGGAAGGGAAAATCATTCTCTTTATCGATGAGTTGCATACCGTCGTTGGCGCAGGTAAAACCGAAGGCTCGATGGATGCGGGCAATATGCTTAAACCCGCTCTTGCTCGTGGTGAACTTCATGTTATCGGTGCCACTACGCTTGATGAGTATCGCAAATACGTTGAAAAAGACGCCGCTTTGGAGCGTCGTTTCCAAAAGGTTCTTGTTGATGAACCGAGCCTAGAGGATACGATTGCTATTTTGCGTGGCTTGCAGGAAAAGTACGAAGCGCATCACGGTGTTGAAATTACCGATCCTGCGATTGTGGCTGCTGCTGAACTCTCTCAGCGCTACATCACTGATCGGTTCTTACCCGATAAGGCAATTGACCTTATTGATGAAGCGGCAAGCCGCGTGAAAATGGAAATCGATTCCAAGCCCGAGGCCTTGGATAAACTCGATCGTCGCCTTATTCAATTAAAGATTGAACGCGAAGCGATGAAAAAGGAAACCGATGATGCCAGCCGTAAACGTTTGGCAGCAATCGAAGACGAGATTAGTAAGCTTTCTCGTGAGTATTCGGACTTAGAAGAAATCTGGAAAGCAGAAAAATCCGAAGCGCTTGGTTCCAAAGCCGTGCGCGATGAAATCGATCACACGCGTATCGAAATGGAAGCGTGCCGTCGTGAAGGTCGCTTTGAGAGATTAGCCGAATTGCAGTACGGTGTTCTTCCAAAGCTTGAAGAAAAACTTCGTAAAGCCGAAAGCGGAGAAAAGACCGCGCAGACGCATCCGAAGCTTTTGCACACGAGTGTCGGCGCCGAAGAAATCGCCGAGGTTGTAAGCCGCGCTACAGGCATTCCCGTTTCAAAGATGATGCAAGGCGAAAAGGCCAAGCTCTTAGGTATGGCAGATGCCTTAAAGCGTCGAGTTATCGGTCAGGATGAGGCTGTGCGTGCGGTAAGCCAGACGGTGCTTCGCAGTCGTGCGGGATTGTCCGACCCGAACCGGCCCTATGGTTCCTTCCTCTTTTTGGGTCCCACAGGTGTTGGTAAGACAGAATTAACGAAGGCGCTCTGTGAATTCCTCTTTGATTCGGAATCGGCCCTGATTCGTATCGATATGAGTGAATTTATGGAAAAGCACTCGGTGGCGCGTCTAATTGGTGCTCCTCCTGGATACGTGGGCTATGAAGAGGGCGGTTACTTAACCGAAGCCGTTCGTCGTAAGCCCTACAGTGTGATTTTGCTCGATGAGGTCGAAAAGGCACATCCCGATGTCTTTAATGTGCTTTTGCAGGTCTTAGATGACGGTCGTATGACCGATGGTCAAGGTCGCACAGTGGACTTTAAGAACACCGTGATCATCATGACGAGTAACTTAGGAAGCGACGAGATTCAGCGTCTTGCCAATGCCCCGCATGAAGAGGTCCGCGAGGCAGCCATGCGAGAGGTGAAAGCGCATTTTCGTCCTGAGTTTGTCAACCGTATTGATGAAATCGTGGTCTTTAATAACCTCGATCAGACGGCGATTCGCAAGATTGCTTCGCTTCAGGTGGGACTACTTGCAAAACGGTTAGCCGCTCAGGGTATTGCCTTAAAGTTAAGCGATGCGGCTTTGGACTGCGTTGCGGCTGCGGGATTCGATCCCGTGTACGGCGCTCGTCCTTTAAAGAGAGCGGTGCAAGAAAAACTCGAGAATCCATTGGCGCAATACTTGCTTGAAGGTAAATATGCGCCAGGCGACACGGTTCGTGTTGAGCTAAAAGACGGAGCCCTCGTTTTTCTTGATAAAAACGCCTAAAGCACCCGATGTTCCTTAACAAAAACCCCGAGCTTTGTTTCGGGGTTTTTCCTGCTTACTAGTTTTCAATTTGCCCAACAGGGACGTTGTCTTTTCCAGGAATAAAGAAAAAGTCAAAGCCGTTACCTTCGATGAGGTAAGGCGCGGCAACTTTCCCTGGAGCCACCTCTGTTGCCTTATGGTAGACAAACGTTAATGGGGGAAGCGATTTTGGGAGTTCCTTAAATACGGGCTCGAGAAGGGCGTCAAATTCATTTGTTTTTACCCAGCTCTTTCCATCCCAGCGGAAGGTAGGCATGCCTGTTAGAGCTTTATTTTGCGCATACGGGTCGCTACCGTATCGAAAGCCAAAACGCTCATCACGCTCTAAGAAGTCAGCAATAAATTCTTGAGGACGAGATTGCTCTTTCTTTGCTTTCAATCCACCGATGACAAAGGGAATAAGAGATGGTTTGGCATCGACCTCACTTTTTGAGATAAAGACAATGCCGCAAGTGCCAATGCGCTCTTTTCTGTTGGCATCAAGCACGTATTTGCAACCTAAAGACTCGTTTTCTAAGAAAACGGCCATCGAAGTGAAAAGCGTATTGCCCTTGACTTCTGTTCTCACGAGATCCAAATAAAATTTATTTTCAGAAGGCGCCTTTCTTAATTGGTTAAAGAAGGCTCGAGCAAGAATCGAAATGACTTTCTTTTGTACCTGGACATTTCTCTGGATTTCTGAGTCATCGTAAAAACCGAAGAACTGGTTTTCCTCTGTCGACTTTGTAAAGGAATGGCTCATCGTATCAATGAGACTGGCCATCGTAAAGCTATCTTGCGCTGTGCTAGCGGTAGGCGCAGGAACAGTCTTTGTTGCAGCGCTTACGATTTGAGCGGCTTCAAAGCTTTGGCTATTGGCTCCAGAAAGGAATTCCTTCGGCGCAGGACGGTCTTCGGGTAACGGTCCATAGCCAAAAAAGTTCAGTACATTCCACGCACGCGAATGCGCGATGTCATAGTCCATCCCGTATTGGCGACTTGTTTGAGAGATACAAGCGCAAAGACTTGCGGCAACGAGAGTAAGACAAGCAATTTCAAATCGACGAGACACAAGGACTCCTTAATAAATAAAAAAGGGAAGGTGTCTTTTTGGTTTTCAAAACACCTTCTTTCATGCGTTAAGCGCGGCGAGCGAGTTCGGCGGCTTTACCGATATAGCTCGCTGGCGTCATGGCAAGAAGCCTTTCTTTGGCATCCTCAGGGATTTCAAGCGTCTTAATAAATTCGCGCATCACCTCTGAAGACATATGACCCTTACCACGTGTTAGCGCCTTTAATTTCTCGTAGGGTTTTTCTACAGCATAGCGACGCATCACGGTTTGGATTGCTTCGGCTAAAACTTCCCAAGAATTGTCTAAATCTGTGGCGACTTTTTCTTCGTTGAGTTCGAGTTTGCCGAGGCCCTTTTCGAGTGAGGCGTAAGCGGTAAAGGCGTATCCAAAGGCAACGCCTAAATTGCGCTGAACTGTTGAGTCACTTAAGTCACGCTGCCAACGAGAAATCGGCAATTTCTCAGAAAAGTGCCGCAAGAGGGCAGTAGCAATACCGAGATTTCCTTCGGCATTCTCAAAGTCAATGGGATTGACTTTATGGGGCATCGTGGAGCTTCCGACTTCGCCTGCGCGAAGCTTTTGCTTAAAGTAGCCTAAAGAAATGTAGGCCCAGATATCGCGCGCCAAATCGATAAGAATCGTATTTGATAAAGAGATGGCATCAAAGAGTTCTGCCATATAGTCGTGCGACTCAATCTGTGTGGTGTGGGTATTAAAGGTGGCGCCTAAGCGATTTTCAACAACGCCCTTAGCAAAGGCTTCCCAATCAAAATCGGGGTAGGCAACTAAGTGCGCATTAAAGTTTCCGACAGCCCCATTCATCTTCGCAAGAATCTTGACTTCTTCGATAGCCTTTTTCGCACGCTCTAAGCGAACCGTAAAGACAGAAAACTCTTTGCCAACTGTTGTTGGAGAGGCCGTTTGCCCATGGGTGCGCGAGAGCATCGGTACATCAGCCCAACGGTGCGCATTCTCGCGAAGCGTAGAAATAATCGCATCAAGTTTTGCAACAAGAGCTTTGCGCCCCTCGATGAGCATTAAGGCGTAACTTGTGTTATTGATGTCTTCGCTTGTGCACGCAAAGTGAACAAATTCACTTTCGCTTGTGAGCGTTGCGTCGTGGGCAACCTGAGCCTTAATCCAATATTCCACCGCCTTCACATCGTGATTGGTCGTCGCTTCGATTTCTTTAATTTCAGCACAATTTTTTGTCGTAAAGTTCTTATAAAGATTACGCAAAAACTCAGCGTGTTCGCCGCTAATCGGGAGGATCCCTTCAAGACCCGTTTCTGAGAGTGCGAGAAGCCACTCAACTTCAACCTTCACGCGTGCACGCATAAAGGCATATTCAGAGAAGATTTCTCGCAGTTGGTCGCATTTATTGGCATAGCGCCCGTCCAAAGGACTAATCGCTGTCAGTGTGGAAAGTTCAGACATAAGACTCTCTTGAGAAGAAAAAGGGAAAAGAAAAACTTAAAGGGATTTTATGCGAGTTTAAGGGCTTGCGCACTTTGGTTTTTACCGTAAGAAAAAAGAAAGGGCCCTCTCGAGCCCCTCTTAGATTACGGCATTTGAATGGGAGACCCACCCTGAGTCGGTGGCACTCCAAAGCCAGGCGTTCCTGGGGTCACAATCTTTGTTGCAGCCTCGCGACGCATCTCTTGGATCTTTTCGATGGTTTTGCGCACGCCTTCTTTCGCGGCTTCACCGTACTTGGCAACGGCCTCTTCGACGGTTGCTGCTTCGATTTCAAAGGTAATGGGAAGTGGTCCCATTTGCGTCATGATTTGCACTTCGCCCGAGAAGATGGGTTTTCTTGCTGGGTCGGCCGCGCCGCTTGCTAAAACAGGGGTCAAGATGCGGATAGTTCCCATCTTACGGTCGGTGAGAATTTCCTCAGAATACAGATTGGCCGCGTCCATTTCGGCGTTAATAGAGTCGAGCTCAGACATTATTTCTCCAAGTTAAATAATTAAGCGGCCCGAGGTTTGGGCCGCTACAAAAGTTTTAGAAAAGCTTAACGATAAACGATAACGGGTTTCTTCGAATAGGCAAGAACGCGCTGGGTTTCGCTACCCAAAATCAAAGCAGCAAGCCCTTTGCGTCCGTGGCTAGCCATAAAGATGCAGTCGCATCCTTTTTGCTCGGCTGTCGAGATAATCGCTTCGGCTGGCGAAAAGTTCTTTGTCGCCACTGTCTCAACGGGAACGTCAAATTCTTCAACAATTCCACGAGCTTCCATGAGTCTATCTTGAGCGAGGGCGAGCATACGTTCGTCATAATCGTCGATGGATTCCGGGCGATATTCATTGACAGCCGCATAGTTATACGGCTCGATGACGGTAAGAAGCGTGATCTTTGCTTCGAGCGTTTTAGCAAAAGAAGCCGCGCCTTTGACAGCCGCTAGCGAAAGGTTCGAACCATCGGTCGGTACCAGGAAACTTTTATACATGACGGTCTCCGAAGTTATTTTCACAAGTCCTATTTTAGGGCAAGTTTTGCGAATCGGAGAGTGATTTTTCATCAAAAAATGCATTAAGGCAGGATTTACCCTGCCTTAAGTGCTAATGAGAATTGAAAGTTTTCGACTAATTTTCTATCTTTTCAGTGGGTTCTTGCTCTAAATCCTCTTTATTGGCACTCTTTTTTGACTTCGCAAACCACGTAAAGAAAACGGGCACGAAAATTGTCGCAATAAAGGTGGCTGCAATCATGCCACCGCAGACGCCTGTACCCATTGAGCGACGGGCCATGGCACCAGCCCCTGTACTAAAGACAAGTGGGAGAACGCCCAAAACGAAGGCCAAAGAGGTCATCAAAATCGGGCGAAGTCGCAGTGAGGCTCCTGCTAGAGCCGCCTCTCTTGCGCTCATGCCTTCGTGCATCTTGGCGCTTGCGAACTCGACAATCAAAATCGCGTTCTTCGCCGATAGCCCAATTAAGACAAGTAGACCAATTTGGAAATAAATATCGTTGGGTGTCGAGCGCATCTGAAGCGCCACAACGGCTCCTAATACAGCAAATGGAATCGACATAATGACAGCAATCGGCAGAGACCACCGTTCATAGAGAGCGGCTAACAGTAAGAACACAATCACAACGCCAAAGCCAAAGGCAATCTTTGATGAACCTCCGATACGTTTTTCGTGCCAAGCCTGACCTGTCCAAGAAATCCCGTAGCCATCTGGCAAAAGTTCTTCTGCCATTTTCTCGACAAGGGCAACGGCTTCACCGGAACTGACGCCTTCAACAGCAGATCCCGAGAACATCGCAGAAAGGTAACCATTGTTTCTCATAAGGCTTTCTGCACCAGAAATGCGCTTTGTGCTTATAAGTGAGCCCAAAGGAATCATGTTTCCGTCCGTACTTCTTACCCAGCAGCGTGCTAAATCATCAGGACTCATACGGTATTGGGGTTCGGCTTGCATAATCACGCGACGAATCTTGCCGTTACGTGTGAAGTCATTGATATAGGTACCAGAGAAGAAACTTTGTAAAGTGGAAAAGATTGTCTCTGTTGAGACTTTTAAGCGCATCGCTTTTTCTTCATCGACAGTGACTTCGATTACTGGAGCACTCGCGCGCAACATGTGACGCACTCCTGTTAATTCAGGGCGAGCTACGAGAGCGGCGATAAAGTCATCAGCGACAGCGTGCAAAAGAGTCGGATCGTCGCTACCGCGGGACTGGATATAGCCGTTAAAGCCGCTAGAGCGCCCGAGCCCTCGAATGGGATTGGGTTGTGAGGCAACTGCGAGAGCTTCCGTGGAGGTGTCTCCTAACTTTTGCAATTCACGGCGCAACTCAAACGCGGTTTTCTCACGCTCATTCCAATCTTTTAACTTCAAAATAAAGGTTGCTGCAGATGCCCGAATATCATTACTTTGTTGGTCGTTACCCACCATCGCTAGGACACTTTCAACACCATCGAGCTTTTCTTCGATAAGGCGCCTCATCTTGTCGACTTCTTTGATGGTTCGATTAAATGAGGCGCTCGACGGTAGGTTAAAGGACATACGAAGGATGCCCTGATCTTCAACTGGCACGAATGTTGTCGGAGTCGAAATCATTAAGAAATACACAGACGCGCACACAGCTAGAAAGACGCCTAAGGCGCACTTGGTGTGATCTAAGAAAAATTCAACTGCGCGTAAGTAAAGCGTGCCTGTCTTTTTAAGAAGGCGATTGACTGCATCAAAGACGCGATTTTTCGAAGGAGCTTTTCCTGTGAGCAAAATCGCACAGAGCGCTGGCGTAAGCGTAAGGGCGACAAAGCCCGATAAGCAGACAGCTACGGCAACCGTAACAGAGAATTGCCGATACAGTTCTCCAGCCATACCGCCTAAGAAGGCAACAGGGATGAAGACGGAACTTAAAACAAGAACAATGGCAACAAGCGCTCCTGAGACTTCGTGCATTGCCGTTTTCGCAGCCTCTCGTGGTTTCATGCCACTCGAGATTAAGCGTGAGACGTTTTCAAGAACAACAATCGCATCGTCAACGACAATACCAATGACAAGAGTCATCGCAAAAAGTGTGAGCGTATTAAGCGAGAAATTAAAGACCCAGAGACCGGCCATCGTGCCAATTAAAGAAACAGGCACCGATAGCATCGGGATGAGTGTGGCACGCCAATTCTGTAGGAATAAGAAGATGACAGCTAAAACAAGGAGACCTGCTTCAAAAAGCGTTTTTAACACTTCACGCAAGGAGGCGTTTACGAAGACTGTTGTGTCATCGGTAATCGTGTGAGCGATGCGATTTTTGGGATAAAAGTGAGAAAGTCGATCTAACTCTTCTTTGACAACCTTAGCGGCATCAACAGCATTCGCGCCTGTTTGAAGAAATACGGCAAGCGTAATCGAAGGTTCACCGTTAAAAAGATTAATCATCTCATAGCTTCGACTGCCTAATTCAACGGTTGCTATATCACGCAACCGAACAAGACGGTTTTCGCTGTCGGCTTTAATGATGATGGCACCAAACTCTTCTGGCGTGAGAAGTTGTCCTTTGGCGCGTGTCGTGTAAAAAAGTTGTTGATCTTCTGTGGTTGGGGCAACGCCAATACGACCTGCTCCTCGTTCGTAGTTTTTATCGTTAACCGCAGAGTCAACATCGTCTGGTGTGATACCGAATTTAGCCATGCGCTGTGGGTCAAGCCAAATACGCATAGCGCCTTGTGTGTTACCAAAAACGTCCACATCGCCAACGCCAGGTAAGCGTCGCAGCTGATCGACAACATTAAGTAGCGCATAGTCTGCCATATCCACACGACTCATCGATTTGTCAGGGGACGTATAAGCGACCATCAAAAGCGTTTCTTCATCGCGCTTACGCACGCTGATGCCGTCTTGTTGAATCTTTTTTGGTAAACGTTTTTCGACAGTTCTGACGCGGTTATTAATTTCAAGAACCGCATCATTGGGGTCAGTTCCCACATCAAAAATGCAGGAGATTCGCACGTTACCGTTGGAGCGAATGCTTGTGTTGTAGTAAAGAAGTCCTTGGATGCCAGAGAGTTGATCTTCGATAGGGGCGGCAACGGTTCTCGCAAGAACTGTGGAGTTAGCGCCATCCCATGATGTGGAAACTGTGATGGCAGGAGGTGCGATATTCGGATACTGCGAAATCGGCAAGACACGAAAGGCAATGAGGCCTGCGAGAACAATCAGAATCGAGAGAACCGAAGCGAAGATGGGGCGACGAATGCAAAATTGACTGAGCATAATCGGTTTCGCTTCCTAGGGATTGCTCTGAGAGGGCTCTTTAACAGTAATAGCCGTCCCGTCACGCAATCGTTGAAGTTGATCGATAATCACACTGTCCCCATCATTTAGGCCCGTGAACACAATCCAATCGGTTTCATGCCAAGAGCCAACCGTAATGGCTCTAGCGTGGGCTTTTCCCTCGCTTGCGACAAAGACTTGATAACTTCCGTCAGGCAATTGCAAAACGGCGCGCTGCGGCACGCGATAGACATTGGGTAGTGTTCGGAGAGCGAGTTGCACAGAAACGAGTTGCCCGGGAACAAGACCAGAATTTGGTGCAATCGTGGCACGCAAACTGCGCGTTGCGGTGGCAACATCGATTTGTTGGGAGACGTAATCGAGTTTGGCATCGATTTTCTTCCCGTTCGCATCGAAAAGCCGTACAACGTTTTCAAGACTCACGGTGTTATTGGCAAGGTCTTTTTCAGAGAGCTGAAACTTCACGCGTAAATTCTCGGGCTGCGTTAACTTCGCTAGTAGCGTAGAGCTCGCATTAACAAGCGCGCCTAGGTTAACTTCAGCGCGGCTTGCCACACCGTCGGCAGGTGCTTTCACACGTGTGCGATCGACATCAACTTGGGCGTCCGAGACATTAGCGATGGCCTTTTCAAGTTGTGCCTGGGCGACCTTTTTGGCGCGAACCGCATCGTCTCTTTGCTTTTTACTCGCGGCGTTGGCTTTGTAGAGCTTTTCGTAACGCACGGCATCGGCTATGGCGTTTTCAAGCGTTGCACGAGCTTCCTTTTCTGTGGCCTTTGCCGAGCGAAGTGTTGCAACATAGGGGGCGTCATCCAAAATAAAAAGCGTATCGCCCGATTTCACGCGATCGCCTTCTTTGTATGTGATGGCTTGAAGTGTTCCAGAAACTTGAGCACGGATTTCGCTTTCTTGAGCACCTTCTGTCTGTCCAAGCGTTCGAACCCAGAGCATTTCAGTGCTCGGTGTTGTCCGTACTGTGCTTACAACGATTGCGGGTTTGGCTTGAGACTTTGACGAATTTGAATCGCCACATCCTGTTTGGGTACCCAATAAGACTGTTGCAGACAAAATCAGTAAAGTCGCACGCATGCGGTAGCTAGAAAAGCGCATAGGTTTCCCAAATCAGAATCAAACAATAGAAGTCTCCTTCGGGAAAATACTCTGACTTGCGTCAGTCACGTCGGAGGCTTGCGAGAAATGTCCGTTAAGGAATGTAACAATTTGTGTATTTTACGGACTTTCTCGTTGTTTTTCTTTCGGGATTTTCCCGATGCGCTTCTTGATTTAGAGAGGAGCCGTTGCGTTTTTAAGCCATGCGCAAGACTTGCTATCCAAAAAAGGAGAAAGCGTCTCGAAAACGTAGGCGTGATAGTTATTAATCCACTGACGCTCAAAGGGGCTCAACCTATCGACGACAATGAGATTTCTATCGTATGGGCAAAGGCTTAAGGGCTCAAAGGTTAAGAAGTCTGTCTCGTTAAACCGAGAGGGGCTAACGAGGTTTTCGATACGTACGCCCCAAAGACCTGCGCGATAAACGCCAGGCTCATCGGAAAGCACGACGCCTTCAACGAGCTTTGTTGCTTCCGTTAACGGAGTCCTTGGTGAAGAAGAAAGAGGTGCTTCATGAACAGAGAGGAAAAATCCAACGCCGTGCCCCGTGGAGTGGCCGTAATCGATACCGTTTTCCCAAAGAGGGGCTCTTGCAAAGCTATCAAGGCGCCCTGCGTTTAGGCCATTAGGAAAGCGAGACGAAGAAAATGCAACGTGACCGCGCAAAACCGCTGTGTAGTCTTGCTTCATCGCTTCAGGAACCTCGCCTAAAGCAATCGTTCGTGTGATGTCTGTTGTCCCATCGAAATACTGTCCACCCGAATCAAGCAATAACATCGTCCCAGGTTGCAATTGAGCAGATTTCTCTTTTGTCGGTGCGTAGTGGCAGAGGGCCGCATTTTCTCCAACTGCGGCAATCGTTTCAAAACTTAAGTCAATGCATGTGGGTTCTTCAAGCCGCAATGCACGCAGTTTTTCAGCGACATCGTACTCAGTCAGTGTTTGGTTTTGCGCAAGAGACTCCTCAATCCACATAAAGAGTTTTACGAGAGCGAGACCTTCATAGCGCATCGCTTTGCGAATCGAGGCGATTTCTTCAGGACTCTTTCGCGTCTTAAGTGTGGCAACAGGATTCGTGTCTTTTACGAGATTTAATTGAGAAAGGGCCGAGGTATAAAGGTGCGCATTGATTTCTTTTGGATCGATTAAAAGCTTTAAGTCGCTTGGGAAATGGCTTAATGTGCAATCGAGTGCGTCGTACTCTTCACAATCAATGCCGTCGGCTTGAAGCGTAAGACGCGTTAAAGTCCCCATCTTTTTTGAGTCGATAAAAAGAGTAGCTGACGTGTGCGTGATGAGCATGTAGGCTAAGAAAACTGGTGTATATAAAACATCAGCGCCACGTAAATTTGTGAGCCACGCGATATCGTCGAGCTTTGTGAGAAGTACGGCATCGGCTCCAAGACAATCGAGCGCATCGCATACGGCTTTAAGTTTTTCTTTTCTTGGCTTTTGCGCGTTGGTAAAAGAAAGAACGGGCCTCATTGATATTTCAGGTCGCTCACTCCATAACGCATAAACGGAGTCGCTTACATCCGTTAGAGTCATCTTTTGAGTAGCGATCTCCTTTTGAATTCTCTCAAAGCGCATCAGTGGTGTTGTCGAACCGTCAATACCAATGCGTGAAGTAGGGGGGAGATTTTTCCTAAGCCAAACTTCAGGGCTTTCAACGCCAGAAGCGCCATCTTCCTTAAGAAGGAAACCTGAATCGGCTAATTCTCTTTTGGCTTGTTCCCAGTAACGCGAATCCGTCCAAATAAGGGCAGCGGTTTCTGTGATAACGAGAGTGCCAGCCGATCCCGTAAAGGGGCAAAGAGCTTTTCTCAATTCCCAATGGCTTGAAGGGTATTCGCTTGCGTGCGGGTCGCCCGTTGGAACAATAAGGGCGTTTAGCCCCTTTTCGCGCAGATAGTTTCGCGTCGCAGTTAAAGGGACAAACATAGTCACTCCGAACTAAAAGATCTTTCTTAAGGTAATTTGTAGCGTCATTCCCACGACGCCATTGATGTTCTCAGGGCGCCCGATATCAACCGATTCCGTGCGCCATCCAGCGTCCCGTAGCTCTTCGATGGTGGCTTGGGCGTTGATGGGTTCGCAGGCAAGAATCTTTGACTTAAATGGCGCATTCACAGAAAGCGGTTCTGTGGCGCGGCACACGATTTTTGTCTGATACGTTGCTTCGGCTAAAGCGGCAACGTTACGTGCCTTGCGACTAGCCTCAAGCGCAGTCTGTCCGTTTGCATCAGGCTTATCAACAGAGGCACAGCCAGCGAAGAAAAGAACCGAGGCACCTAATAAGAGAGTAAGTGATTTTCTTAAAAACATGCGTGGCATTCTACGGTCTTTCAAAAAAAGCTAGTTTTTATCCGGGGAAAAGTTGTCTCTATAGATGCCAGAAGCCTCTAAGATTGCCGCAGTTTCATAGGCGGCAAGTCCCATGATGCCTGTGTAGCTACCTTCAATCTTTTCGATAAAAGGAGCGGCAAGCCCCTGAATCGCATAGCCACCTGCTTTGTCGTAGGGTTCTTCGGTTTGGCTATACCATTCAATTTCTTTTTCCGAGAGCGTCTTAAAGGTCACAAAGGAAACGCTTAATGCTCTCATGAATTCCTTTTCTTTACGAGAAAGAAGGGCAGCAGTTAAAACAATATGGGTTTTACCAGAAAGGCGGCGCAGGAATTGACGTTCTTCTTCGCGATTGGCGGGTTTACCAAGAATCTCTTTTCCGAAAATATCTTCGCCAGGAATGACAACGGTGTCAGCTGCAAGAATGGGAAGCTTTTTGAGGTTTTCCGTTTCGATGCGTTTGATGGCGCGTTCAATCTTTTCTTTGACAATGCGTGTTGCGTAGTTAATCGGTGCTTCGCCATCGCAGCGGACTTCGTCACCAGCGAAGGCTGTGGCTGGTGTGTTATCGGACAAAACTTCAAATTTCGTATAGCCCATGTCTCTTAGAATTTGTGAGCGCCTTGGGCTTTTGCTTGCTAAATAAAACTGACACATACGATTTAAGCTCTGTGGTAAGGGTGGTTGTTTAGTAACGACCAAGCCCTGTAAATCTGCTCGGCAAGAAGAATACGAGCAATTGCGTGCGGCAACGTCATCGAAGAAAGCCGCATAGAAAAATTCGCTTTGGCTTTCAAATTGGCATCAAGACCATCGGGGCCGCCAATGATAAAAGTCACATTGCGCGAGTCGTTTTTCCAAGTGGCTATTTTTTTAGCAAATTCCACTGTCGTAAGGTCTTTGCCTCGCTCATCAAGGACAACAACAAAGTCATCGGCTGGAATCGATTTTGTAATGCGTGCGGCTTCAAGCGCCATCAATTTTTGTGGCGTCTGACCTGCGCGAGGTTCGGTTTTCAGCTCTCGAAGTTCGACCGTAAAGGTTTTGGGAAAGCGCGCCAAATAGTCTTTCACGGCCTCATTGACCCATGAGGCCTCGCGTTGACCGACGGCAATAATCGTAATGTGCATTAGGATTTCTTGGCCGTTGTTTTCTTCGCCGTTGTCTTTTTGGCTACAGTTTTCTTGGCACTAGCCTTCTTTGCAGTCGTTTTCTTTGCTACGGGTTTCTTTGCCGCTTTCTTTGTCGTCGCAGTCTTTTTCGCTGTCGCCTTTTTGGCCGGGGCCTTCTTCGTTGCTGATTTTTTGGCGGCTGTTTTCTTTGTAGAGGCTTTCGCTTTCGCCGGTGTCTCTTCCTTATCTTGAGTAGCTGCTTTTGCAAACAAGGCGTTCACATCAAGTGCATCGGGTCCCCACAGCTCTTCAAGGTCATAGTACTTACGAATATTCGGTTGCATGCAGTGGCAAACAATCGATCCGCAGTCAACGAGTACCCATTCACCAGTTTCGGTGCCTTCGACTCCGACAACTTTCCCTGAGGCTTCTTTCACAGCCTTTTCCACGGCATTGGCTAGTGCCCTTGTCTGGCGATTGCTCGTGCCAGAGGCGATGACAACATGATCGAAAGCCGAGGTTTTCTTTGTTGTATCGTAAACGCAGATGTCTTGTCCTTTCACATCATCAAGGGCATCAACTACAACTTTCAAAAGACTGTATTGCTTCATATGTTTTTAATATAGATTGTGGTTCAAAATAAAGTCGAGCACATCCGAATCAAGCCACTTGGCTAGGAGTGCATTCGTTTTGTCGCCCGACTCGAAGATACTTCGAATTTTAGAAGAACTCGCTTCAATGGGGGGCACAGTAAAAAAGCTCACAGCACCCTTGGCGTGCGTTTTAATTTCCGTATTGTTAACGTAATGGGGCTTTGCCCAAGCGCGCACGAGATCGGGGGCATGAGCGACTTTCCCGTTACGCGTTCCGATAGCGATGTTGGTGAAATCAAGAAACTCTTTCCAGTGCTTCCAGGTGGGAAGATTTTCCCATTGATCGCTTCCTAAAATGAGGGTAAGACTCGCTTGCGGCCCGTAAACCTCACGCAACTCTTTTAACGTATCAATCGTGTAGGTTTCACCCTCTCGGGTTAGCTCACGCGTATCCAAAGTAAATTTGGGTTCGTTTCGAAGTGCGATTTCAAGAAGCGTTTTGCGCGTTGCAACAGGGCTCGTCACTTGCTTTTGCCAAGGGCGTCCGGCTGGAATAAAAAGGACGCTATCAAGGCCAAGGGTAACGAGAGCGGCTTTGGCTAAAACGATATGCCCTTTGTGAACCGGATCGAACGTTCCACCGAGTACTCCGATAGCAACAGGTAAGGGCATCACGAAGTCCAAAAATAAGCTACTTATTGTTGCTTCTCGCGAGCAATCGCACGGTAACCGATATCGCTACGGTATTGGGCGCCAGCAAAGCGTACGCCACGGGTCATTTCGTAGGCTCTTTCTTGCGCTTGACTAAAGCTCTTTCCTAAGCCGACAGCGCAAAGCACGCGACCGCCTGATGTGACGAGATTACCCTTTGAATCGATTTTTGTGCCAGCGTGAAATAGCTTGCAATCGGCATCGCTTTCTGGAAGCTTCTCAATGAGTACGCCTTTTTCTGGATGCTCTGGGTAACCCTTGGCGGCAATGACAACACCTAAGGCAATACGCGGATCCCAAGTTAAGTGGGCTTCGTTTAGGCGTCCTTGTGTTGCAAGAAGGATGGCCTGTGCAAAGTCACCGTGTAAACGACACATAATCGGTTGCGTTTCCGGATCTCCGAAGCGGCAATTAAATTCCAGTGTCTTTACCGACCCGTCTTTTCCAATCATTAATCCGGCGTAAAGAAATCCCGTGTAGGTGTTTCCTTCTTCTTTCATACCGCGCACTGTGGGAAGAATGATTTCGCGCATTACTTTTTCGTGAATGGCCTCAGTGACAACGGGAGCAGGCGAATACGCTCCCATGCCGCCCGTGTTCGGTCCCTGATCTTTGTCTAAGAGCCTCTTGTGGTCTTGGCTTGAAGCCATAGGTAAAACGTGCTCACCATCGACCATGACGATAAAGCTCGCTTCTTCGCCCTCTAGGAACTCTTCGATAACAACGCGAGCACCAGCCGTGCCAAACTTATGGTTTCCGAGCATCTGATCGATGGCTTCATGCGCATCTTTGACTGTCATGGCGACGACAACGCCTTTACCAGCGGCTAAGCCGTCAGCTTTAATGACAATCGGGGCGCCCTTAAGGTCAATGTAGTCGTGAGCCTCTTTGGCGCTTTCAAATGTTGCGTAGTCAGCCGTCGGGATGTTATGCCGCTTCATAAAAGCTTTTGCGAAGTCTTTGGAACTTTCCAATTGCGCAGCCGCTTTTGTCGGGCCAAAAATTGTGAGCCCTTTGTCGCGGAAGGCATCGACAATCCCTTCAGAAAGGGGGGCCTCTGGGCCAACTACTGTGAGGTCAATGCCTTCAGTTCTAGCAAAGGAGGCTAATTCTTTATTGCCTGAAAGAGCCACATTCGTCAAAGAATGCGTGAGCGACGTGCCCGCATTGCCTGGGGCAACAAAAACGCTATCGACATTTGGGCACAGAGAAAGGCGCCACGCAAGGGCGTGTTCACGTCCGCCGCTACCGATTACTAGAACTTTCATAGTTGGGCTCCCTTAGAGAGTCGTTTTAATTATTCCTCGTCAGAGAAAACAGCGCTTGTGTAAACGTTGCTCACATCATCGAGGTCTTCGAGTGCATCGATTAATTTGCGCATCTTCGCTGCGTCATCACCCGTGAGCTCAATTTCATTTAAGGGCTTCATGGTGACATCAGCCGATACGGGAGTAAGGCTAGCTGCTTCAAATCCCTTTTGCACGGCATCAAAAGCTTCAGGAGCGCACACGACTTCGATGGAGCCATCTTCGTTTGTGACAACGTCATCGGCACCGGCTTCTAGAGCGGTTTCCATCACTTTGTCTTCGCTTGTTCCTGGGGCAAAAAGAAATTCACCGCAGTGCTTAAATTGGAAAGAGACAGAGCCTTCGGTTCCGAGATTGCCGCCGTGCTTGGTGAGTTCATGGCGAACGTCAGCGACGGTACGGGTGCGATTATCTGTTGTGCAATCGATAATCAAAGAGGCGCCACCTGCGCCGTAACCCTCGTAGCGGACTTCTTCGTAGCTAACACCTTCGAGCTGGCCGGTGCCCTTTAAAATCGCATTCTGAATCGTATCCTTTGGAACATTGCCTTCACGGGCCTTGGAAATAGCGAGACGAAGACGAGAGTTCATATCAGGATCGCCGCCCCCGCCGACACGCGCTGCGACGATGATTTCACGGACAAGCTTTGTCCACAAATTGGAACGCTTGGCGTCCTGACGGCCTTTGCGATGCTGAATATTGGCCCATTTTGAGTGACCGGACATAAAAAACCTTTCTTATAAATCGGATAAACAGAGAAAGCCGACGGCGTAAAAGTTAGGCAATCGGCAAAATAATTGGATGCGCAAGTTTATCATTGCGCCTCCGATATTGCTTTTTTTATTGAACAAAACCGATGATTCATCCCGAGTTTGACCCTGTTGCGTTTTCAATTGGACCTGTGAGTGTGCACTGGTACGGATTGGCCTACCTCGTGGGGTTTGCGCTTTTCTGGTTTTTAGGGCGGCTTCGCGCGAAAGAGCTCTGGCGCGGATTTGATGCCGAGGCAGTCGAAGATCTCCTTTTTTACGGGATGCTTGGCGTCATTCTTGGCGCGCGCATCGGGTTTTGCCTTTTTTATCAGCCTGCTTGGTACCTCTCGCACCCCGTGGATATCCTCAAAGTCTGGCAAGGAGGCATGAGTGCGCACGGCGGCATGATTGGCGCAATTCTTGCAATGGCGTATTTCTCTCGCACAACAAAGAGGGCATTTCTTACTGTGGCCGATTTTGTTGTTCCTATGGCGCCTCTCGGGATTTTCTTTGGCCGACTTGGCAACTTTGTTAACGGGGAACTTTGGGGGCGTGTGGCAAGTGAATCAGTGCCTTGGGCAATGGTATTTCCACAATCGGGTTCGGCTTTAGCACGCCATCCCTCGCAGCTGTATGAGGCATTAGGAGAAGGACTTCTTCTTTTTCTCGTTCTTTGGTTTTATTCGAAAAAGCCTCGTGCCGCAGGCCGCGTTGCAGGACTATTCTGTGTGGGATACGCCATCGCGCGCTTTGTTGTGGAATTTTTCAGAGAGCCCGATGCGTATTTAGGTTTCGGCTTATTTGGCCTTTCGCGTGGCCAGTGGCTTACTGTCCCCGTTTTTTGCGTGGGTCTTTTCCTTTTTTGGATTTCAGGTAAGCGCCAAAATGCATAAAAGAAGCGGGGCCAGCCTAGAACTTACCCCGCCATCTGTTCTATAGAGTTTTAGTTTAGTAGAACTTCATATCGCCGCTAGCGGCATTCGCAAGCGTTGCAGCCACAAGGCCAGCTGTCTCGGTACGCAAGACGCGCGGCCCAATTAAGACAGATTCCCAGCCAAATTTCGTGGCCATAGCAATTTCAGTTGCCGAAAAGCCGCCTTCAGGACCCACGGCAAACGCCACCGATGAAATACGCGTCAGTCTCGGAGCCACGGTGCTCGATAGGGCAAGCATGTAGCGGCGATCGGCCTTGACGTTTTCCATCGCTTTTTCAAATTGCATGAATTCCAGGGTAGGTATCGAGTTTCTTCCGCACTGTTCGCAAGCCGAATGCATGATATCCATCCAACGAGTCAGGCGCTTGTCGCGACGATCTTCTGGCAGTTTCGCAGTCGAGCGAATCGAGGGCACAATCACGATGCGCGTCACACCCAATTCAACGGCTTTTTCCACAACCCAGTCGAGTTTTTCCGCAGAGATAAGGCCCTGAACAAGAGTAATCGAAAGGGGAGACTCGGTTTTCGGGCGCTCCAATTCTTCGATAGTGATGTAGGCATCGTCTCCTTCAAAGGAGATGGGGCCTGTTGCGATATCGCCTAGGCCGTTGAAAACACTTGCCTTTTCTCCTGCGGCCATGCGTAAGACGCGACCGGCGTGGTGTCGAACCGCAGGCGGTAAATACGTGCGAACACCGACTTGGAATGTGACATTGGGGATGTAAAAGCGCGGGATAGCCATTTTGCCGAACTCCGTACAAGGGTAAAGAAATGCGTTCCCTTGAGTCTACGCTGTTTTTTGGGGGTTTTGACTGCAGTGCCTGTGAAAAACGCCTAAAAATTCCTTCAGTTGGCTTTTCTCGGAGCTGTTAGAATCAGCACGAAAATTTTCTTGGGGCTCTTTGCCTTGTCATCTTTTTTCTTCGAGTTTACTTATGTCCGATAAAGTCTGTGTTTATTGCATGGCAAACGCCGTGCGCGCCCTTAGTATGGATGCTATTGAAAAAGCCAAGAGCGGACACCCAGGAATGCCAATGGGAATGGCCGATATCGCTATTGCTCTTTGGACTAAGCACCTGCGTCACAACCCAAAAGATCCCTGCTGGATTGGGCGAGATCGCTTTATTCTTTCCAATGGCCACGGCTCGATGTTGCAGTATGCGCTCTTACATCTCACGGGTTATGACCTCAGCATTGAGGATATCAAGGCATTCCGTCAGTTTGGAAGTCGCACACCAGGACACCCCGAATATGGCGTTGTGCCAGGAGTGGAAACCTCCACTGGTCCCTTGGGCCAAGGCATTGCTAACGCTGTGGGTATGGCTCTGGCGGAAAAGATGCTTGCCGCAGAATTCAATCGCGATGGCTTTCCTGTTATTGACAATAGGACCTACGTCTTTTTAGGCGACGGCTGCATGATGGAGGGCTTAAGCCACGAAGCGTGTTCTTTAGCCGGTGTGTGGAAACTCAATAAGTTAATTGCCATCTATGACGACAATGGCATTTCCATCGATGGAAACGTCAAGGGTTGGATGGCTGACGATACGCGTGGCCGCTTTGAGGCTTATGGTTGGGAAGTCATCGGTCCCGTAGACGGGCACGACATTAGTGCGATCGATCAGGCGATTGCCCAAGCGAAACAAAGCGCCGAGAAACCCGTTTTAATTATCGCTAAGACCACCATCGGCAAGGGTAGCCCCAATTTAGCGGGTACCGCTAAATGCCATGGCGCCGCTCTTGGCGAACAAGAGGTTGCCGCAACGCGCGAAAACTTAGGCTGGAAGTACGCGCCTTTTGAGGTTCCGCAAGAAATCTATGAGGCGATGGATGCACGAGAAGCGGGCGCGAAGCTTGAAGAGAGCTACAACGCGATGTTTAACCAATATGAGAAGGCTTATCCAAAAGAGGCAAGCGAATTAAAGCGTCGTCTCGCAGGAAACCTTCCCGAAGACTTCGATAAGACTGTCTTTGACGCACTTTGCGCTGCGCAAGAGGCGCACGAAAGTGTTGCCACACGAAAGGCAAGCCAAAAGACACTCAATGCCATTGCGCCCACTTTACCCGAGCTCTTTGGTGGGTCGGCTGACTTAACGGGATCAAATTTAACGGCTTGGAAG
>CAVJUW010000021.1:0-23931 GCA_963652725.1 Bacteroidaceae bacterium
AAGCACTTCTTTTTCTTTAATATCAAGGCTTAATTGGCTCCTCGGGTTTTCCTTCTTGTGGATATTCTCGGTGCGGTCAGAAGAGCTTTCTCGGGACCAACAAAAACTCCCGAAAGCGAATAAGCGTTCGGGAGTTTGTGTGATTTAGACGAGACCGATACGAAATCGGTCTAACGCCTTAGTTAAAAGCGTGGTTCGCAATAAAGAGAATGGCGAGCACGTACATTAACCAGTTGAGTTTGCGGTACTGTCCTGTAACGAGCTTTAAGGCAACGTAGCTAACGATACCGAATTCGATACCCGTGGAAATCGAATAGGCAAATGGCATCATAAAGAGAGCCAGCATCGCAGGGAACAACTCTGTCCAATCCGAGCAATCCAATCCAGAAACACCCGAAACCATGAAGGCGCCGACCATGATAAGAGCGGCAGATGTCGCGCAGGACGGAACAATCATAAAGAGCGGGCTAAAGAAGATTGCCAGCAAGAAGAGAATACCGACTGTGAAGGCGGTAAGACCCGTACGACCACCCTGTTCGACACCAGCGGCACTTTCAACGAATGTCGTCACTGTCGAGGTTCCGAGTAAAGCACCCGCGGATGTAGCAACAGCATCAGAAAGAAGAGCAGGACGAGCGCGTGGTAAGAACCCATTTTGATCGAGCATATTCGCGCGAGAGGCGCAACCAACAAGGGTGCCAATGGTATCGAAGAAGTCAACGAAGAAGAATGCGAAGACAATCACCCAGAAATTTAGGCTTGTAATCATCGAAAAATCGAGTTGGCAAGCAATTGGCGAAAGAGACGGTGGCATAGAAATGAAGCTATCTGGAATCTTTGTCACGCCAACGGGGATACCTAAGATGGTGACGATGATCATTGCTAAAAGAATGCCACCGCGCACGTGCTTAATTTGGAAGAAGACCATCAAAATCACACCGACGAGCGTGAGAATCACAGTCCATGTCTTGAGATTGCCGAGACCAACGAGAGTGGCAGGATTATCAACAATGATGCCCGCACCGCGCAAACCAATAAAGGCAATAAAAAGGCCGATACCTGCAGCGATGCCGACCTTTAAGGCTTTCGGGATAGCGTTAACAACTTTCTCGCGAATACTTGTTAGCGTCAAGAAAATGAAGAGCAAGCCTTCGATAAAGACAGCGGTTAAAGCAATCTTCCAGGAAATGCCCATCGTAAGGCACACCGAATACGTAAAGAAGGCGTTTAATCCCATGCCCGGAGCAAGAGCAAAGGGGTAATTAGCAAGAAAGGCCATCAAAAAGCAGCCGAGCGCTGCGCCTAAGCACGTTGCCACAAGCACCGAGCCAAAGGGCATGCCGCTTTCAGAAAGAATGCCAGGGTTTACGACGATGATGTAGGCCATCGCCATAAAGGTTGTGAGACCAGCAGAGATTTCCGTGCGCACGCTTGTGTTGTTAGCGGAAAGCTGGAACTGTTTTTCTAACCAAGACATGGTTGATAGATCCTTAAGGCAAGAAAGTTAAGAAGATGAAGAAGACTGGAAAACAAGGGTTGAATTTTAGCCTTGTTGCAAATAGATACAAAGTGTTTTTCGGCCACACATCGGGAAAACCTTGAGATTTTGTCGTCTTTTTTGCCAAAGTCTGAGCCAAGACGTTTTTTCTAGGCGCAAATGAGTAGGGTAAAGGGAGAAAACCTTTCGTTTTGATGCGCAAAATAGGTCTTGGGTGTTATTCTCACGGTCAAATTTCTTTTGAACTCAAACGCCATGCAAGAACTACTTGTCCAATTTTCGATTCAGTTTGGAAAATCGATTCCGCTTTTTTGCCTAATCGGTCTCGGGTATTCTCTTGTTCGCTGGCTCGGGTTCGGGAAAAAAGAAAGCGAAGCGCTTGTGAAGTTTGCTTTTAACGTGGCGCTTCCTGCGATGCTCTTTCGGCTTCTTGCGCAGCAGTTTCTCACGGAGACGCAAACGGATATGCGTCTTTTGATTGCGTTTTTCGGGGCCTGTCTTTTTCTCTTGGTCGTTTTCCGTTTCGTTGCAATCAAGATTCTTCACATCAATCCCGTGGGAGCCTCTGTATTTGGGACGGCCTGCGTTTTCTGCAATAACGGGCTTTTAGGATTGCCACTAGCGATTGCGATGTTAGGAGACGAATATCTTCCGAGCATTGCCTGCGTTTTGACGTTTAACGCTTTGATCTTATGGACCGCGGTTTCGATTTTGGTCGAGCAAGGTACGAAACACATCTCGCTAAAAAACTTTCTCTTAACGGTTGCTCACGTTTTCAAGAACCCACTGATTATCGCCATCTTCGCGGGTGTTTTTTGGAACTTTACGCACATTAAGTTCCCGTACATTGTTGATGAACCTTTGAGAATGGTCGCGCTTTCTGCCACTCCCTTGTCTCTTATCGCTGTCGGTATGGGACTAGCCGAATACGGCATCAGTAAGGGCGTTGGAATCGGCATTTTTGTTTCCGCTGCAAAACTTGTCATTCATCCGATTGCGGTCTTTTTCTTAGCTACTCTTGTCGGTCTTGGCCCCATTGAAAAAACAGCCATCGTTTTCTTAGCGGCTCTCCCTTGCGGCGTTAATGTCTATTTGATGTCGCGAACATTTCATGCGATTGAAGCCGAAATTGCCGATGCCATGCTTTTTTCGACAATGTTTGCGGCAGTCACGATGCCCTTTGTTGTGACACTTTTAAAGCACTTTGGCTAGGCGCCGACGAATCCAAATAGTTTTTCGTGTAGAGAATTGAGCAGGATTTCCTTGTTTTTGCATAGGATTAGGCAGATTTTCATAATTTTTTGAAAAAAGTATGAAAACTCCTTAGCATTCCCTCCTGTGTTTAATCCCCTATGAAGTTGGAGTTTCTCGAATGACGTTACAAAAACGCCTTTCACCGATAGCTGTTGCTTGCGCAACCCTCATTTTCTCTAGTGCTCTTTTAGCAGCCGCTCAAGAAGAGCAAGACTTAGGCGAGGTGCTTGTTACGGCGCAAGAGGCTAGTAATCCTGCGCTACCTAAAACAACAAAAGAAGGTACGCAAGTTAATACCATCACTCGCGAGCAAATTGATAACCAAGCCGCAATCGATGTCAATCATGCCTTAACGATGGTCCCAGGCGTTTTAACGCGTTCTTCAACTATGATGGGCGGCCAAACAAGTCACGGTATCTATGTTCGAGGCCGTGGAGCGAGTCATCCGAGCGCTGAAGTTGCCATTACTTTTGATGGTGCTCCTCGCATGGGAGCTCTTTATGGACAGACACTTTTTGATGGCGTAAGTCTCGGAAGCGTCGAATCCATTTCTGTTTTAAAAAGTCCTCAGCCTTCGCAATTTGGAAGTGGTTACGCCGCTCTTGACATGAAGGCACGCAAGATGACGCAAAACGGTAAGGCGGCGAGCCTAACTTTTGCAGCAGGATCTCATCAAACCGTCAACGAAGAAGTCGCAGCTGGCTATAAAAACGATGACTTCGATATCTATGCTGTGCAAAACTGGGCGAGCACTGCAGGCCACGTGTCTCACTCAAGAGCGCAGCAGCAAAGCTATTACCTCAATACGGGTTGGCAAATTAACCCCAATTACGAATTGCGCTTCTTAGCCAATAAGTCTGAGGGGCAGACTCTTCAACCGAAAGATGCGGCTAAGCGCTTTGATACAGACACATCCTTTTTTACGCTGACACTGAATAATCAATTCGATAGCGCTGATGGGTTTGTGAAGGTCTATTACAACGATACAACGTATAACCTTCGCCACGAGTCAGCGACAGCAAGTTCCGAGCAGGGCATTAAGCTTTATGGATTGCGCGCCAAAGAAAATTGGCACGTGACAGAGGCAACAACTGTTTCTGCTGGGTTTGATTTAGATCGCACGGAGTTGAGTAACACGCAGTTCACAACGACAGGGACAAATCATTGGGATTTTCCTGATATCACGCTTTTTTCGCCGTACGCCTCAGTCGCTCACGACTTCACTGCGGGCTCTTGGACGTTAACGCCCTCAGCGGGTCTTCGCTACTACAGACATAACGAATTTAAAGACACAGTTGCGCCGCAAGTCGGATTTGTGGCGAGCTCAGGAATCTTTCGCATTAACGCTAATTACGCTCGCGGTGTGAACTATCCGTCGCCAGTTGCCTTACAGGGTTATGTGCAACGCGGCAATAGTACGGATGGAGTGTGGGCAGGATTAAAACCCGAAGTTGTTGACCACTATGAAGTCGGCACGGGTCTTCAATTTAACGAGACGGATTCTGTGAATCTCACCGTGTTTCATGACCGTGGTAAAGATCGCTTCCGTGTTTACATGTTTAACGCTTCAAGCCCTGTTTGGAATGATCCGATTGGTCGCTACAAAGTCACAGGCGTTGAAGCAAGTGCTCAGGCGACATTCGCAGATTGCGTCGACGCGTTTGCGGCAGTTACCTACATGAATGTGAGAGCAACAGATAACAGTGGGACTCTTACAAAACACATGCCGTATTCTCCGAAGTGGACTGTGCAAGCGGGAGCGACGTGGCGTATGGCTGAGAAGTGGAAGCTTTATGCCGATGCTCTTTATGTCAATGATCTTTGGAGTGGCACAAATACGAGGCCGCAAGGATTCTCTTACAGCACGAGCTCCAAAAAGCTAAAGGATTTCTTACTTGTTAATGCTAAATTAACGCGCACATTTGAGGCGCCTCAAGGATTGCCGAAACACGGTGAGGTGTATCTTGCGGTCAATAACCTATTAAATCGCGACTACGCTTGGGATGCCGATTATCCGATGCCAGGCATTACAGCTTTCGTGGGAGTGAAGTTTGAACTATGACGTCTCTTAGAGAAGAACTCACAAAAGAAGAAGCGAAAAAACAAAGCGAGCGTCAAGCCTTCTTTGACGCGCACGCCTGTGGCTGGGAAGAGCGTGGCTACACAAAAGAAAGGCGAGAAAAACTCGCTGAACTTGTTGAGGCTTTTGAAGTAAAGCCAGGAGAAAAAGTTCTTGATGCCGGTTGCGGCGAAGGTGTTTTAGTTCCTTATCTACTTAAGCACTTAGGCCCCGAAGGCTTTATTGTTGAGTTAGACAATTCGCTTGAGATGCTTAAGGGTGCAGCCAAGAAATCGGCTCGTCAAATCCAGTGCGTCTGGGCAGGAGCAGAAGCGATGCCCTTGGTCGATGAAGATTTTGACCGCGTGATTTGCTTTGCGTCATTCCCGCACTTTGCTAGCTACAAAAAGGCCTTAAAAGAAATTCATCGCGTTTTAAAGGCAGAGGGCACACTTGTGATTGCGCACTTAATGAGTCGAGATCAAATTGCTCATCATCACGCCAAGTGTTCCGTCGTTTTAGGCGATGAGCTTCCAAGCGAAAGTGAACTTCGTGCGCTTTTAACGCAAACCGGGTTTACGCTTGAAAGTCTTACTGATTGCCCAGGGCGCTATTTGGCTATTGCGAAAAAGGTGAAGTGATGAGTTCACGCCGCGATTTGATTTTGGGTTTGACAGCGGGCGCTCTCTTAAGTGATGTGACTTTCGCAGCAGCACTAAAACGCCGTTATCTTCTAGGATCGACGCTTATTGAAGATATCGTTAAAGACCTCGTTGGAGAAGAAATCGATTCGCGGCTACTGATTGTGGGCTCGGCCTGTCCTGGACACACCGATGTGAAAGCGGCTGATTTAATCTTTGCGATTCACGCCGATGGTATTTTTGTTCATCCGCAGCAAGCCAAGCAGGCCGTTGTTGCTCAGATGATTGCGGCACACAAAGAACTTCAGGAAAAGATTCGTCCTGTGAATGTAGGCAGTAGTTGGCTTATTCCAGGCGTGCAAAAGAAAGCGAGTAAAACGATTGCTAGTTTGATGATTGAAGGAGCGGATTCTTCTTTTTCTCACGCCATTAAAAAGCGACTTATTAATCGCTTTGACAGAATCGATGTGCTTCACGAGGAATTAAGAAAGCTTTGCGCGCCCCTTAAGGGAAAGTCTGTCATTGCCGCAGCAATGCAAGCGGATTTTTGTCGCTGGTGTGGATTTAATGTTGTGGGCACTTTTGGCTCGGCCGATACAATCGATCCTCGCACACTCGTTAATCTTGTGAACGCAGGGAAAAAAGAGAAAATCTCAGGCGTTGTTGAAAATCTTCAAAGTGGGCAAGACGCAGGCCGCTCGATTGCCGACGAATTGAAGGTCAAACGAGTCATACTTTCGAATTTCCCACAAACAGACGAAAATACGCCCGATTACTTTACCCTGGCACGAGAAAACACCAAAAAGCTCGTCTCTTTAGTCAAAGGATAGTGACGTGACCGCCCCAATTGCCCGTTTAGAAGACGCTTGTGTTTCCTTTGGAAAACGCGAGGTCCTGCACGGCATTCACTGGGAAATCGGTCAAGGCGAATTTTGGGGCCTTATTGGCCCGAATGGTGCGGGTAAGTCAACCCTTCTAGGACTTTTTAACGCGATGACGCCTATAGCGTCAGGCGCGGTGTATTTCAACGAAGAGAAAGTCACGCCTAAGACGCTACACAGTGTGCGCACAAAAATCGCCCATGTCTTTCAGATGCTTGAAGTCGATCCACGCATTCCTGTGACGGTTTTTGAAGCGGTTCTAGCGGGAACTTACGCTAAGTTAGGGATTTTTCACCGGCCAGGAAAAAAGGAAATTGATGCGGCATACGCTGCTTTAGAAGCCACGGGACTGACTGATATTAAAGACCGCCCATTGGGACGCATTTCAGGAGGTCAAAAGCAACGCACAGCCATTGCTCGAGCTCTTGCGCAAAAGCCGACATTGATGCTTTTAGATGAGCCAACTGCAGCACTCGATTGGCAAGCGCAGCGCGACATTCTCAATTTGATTGGCGATTTGCAACGCTCAATGGGGCTAACGGTTGTGATGGCAACACACGACTTAAATGCCGTTTCACACATCACAACGCACACGGCAATTCTTAAAGACGGCACTTTGATTCAAGCCTCAAAAACAGCCGATGCCATGAGTAGCGAGGTGCTCACTTCTCTTTATGAGACGCCCGTCGATGTCGTAGAACACAAAGGCCGCAAGGTCGCACTTTTTTAGGCGCTTAAACGATGATTGAACTTTTTAGTTTCGAATTCATGCAACGCGCTCTTGCGATGGCCGTGGTCTCTGGCTTTGCCTGTGGGCTCTTAGGCGTCTTTGTCGTTTTACTTCGTATGAGCTTTGTGGGAATCTGTGTTTCGCACGCAGCGTTTGCCGGAGCTCTTATTGGCGTTTGGGTCGGATGGCCCCCGCCGCTTTGTGGGTTTGTGGGAAGTATTGGTGCTACGGCCTTTATTGAAACGTGGAGTCGCAAACTGCGAGTATCGGCTGACACTGTTGTTGGTGTCGTGTTTTCTGTGATGCTGAGTCTTTCGATGCTTGTTTTGGGGCTACTCCCGGGGTCTCGCGCTGAAGGGTTGAATTTTCTCTGGGGTAATCTCTTAACCGCGAGTGACACAGATCTTATTTTGATGGCACTTTGCGCTGCGGTTCTTAGTAGTTTTATCGTGCTTTTCTTTAAAGAAATCCAAGCGGTAATCAGCCAACCTGATGCCTCTGAAGCAAGTGGCATTCCTGTTACGGCATTAAGAAGGGCCATGCTTTTATTGATGGGGCTTGTGATTGCGATTGCTCTTAAAGCTGTGGGCGGCATTCTGATTTACGCTTTAATCGTGACGCCAGCGGCCACTGCCTTGCAGACAGTAAAGAGCCTTAAGGGAATGTTTATTCTCTCTGGTCTTTGGGGTGTCATTGCTAGCGTTGCAGGACTTATTTTGGCTTATTGGTTTTCTGTCCCGACGGGAGCATGCGTCGTCTTAACAGCAACGGTGCTTTTACTTTTCGTTCGGCTCTTTGCCAAAAAGGGATAGGAAATGAAAAGCGGCTGGCCTTGCAAAACACTTTGTGTTGTTCTTGTTTTTCTAGCGCACGTTGCCGTGTTTTCCTCTTTTAGTGGCGTTGCGAAAAAGATCTCCGCAGGAAGTAATGCGCTTTTCTTTGAAGTCATTGGTGTACGTGTGATTTCGAATGTGAGCGCAAAAGAAGTGGCTCCTCAGAAAAAAGAGGAAACACCACCTGTTGCAAAAAAGAAAGTTGTTCGCGAGGCTAAGAGCGTTCAAAAAGAAGCTCCTGCTAAAAAGCAAGAGACGCTAAAAGAAGAAAGCGTAAGTAAAGAAAAGGCGATAGAGCGTTCTACGGCGCCAGATTTGGCGCAAGGAACGGAACCTGCTGTCTTTATTGCGGCGCGCCCCCTATATGCGCCACGGCCTGCGTACCCAGAAGAGGCGAGACGCCTCGGCAAAGAAGGGAAACTGCGTTTGGCTCTCCTTGTTGATAAAGAGGGGAGAGTAAAAGACGCACGCGTACGTGAGACAAGCGGCGTGGATAGTTTTGATGCGTCGGCATTACGCACTGTTAAACGCTGGCGCTTTCGTGCGGCAAAAGATAAAGAAGGCAACGCTTTGGAGCGTTGGTGCGTTGTCCAAATTCGGTTTGAACTTAATCGCTAGAGGAAATAACGATGAGCTCGTTTATGGAATTTATTCGAACAAGCGATGTCTTAATCGCAGGAGCGGCACTGCTCCTTTTATTGATGTCGATTTTTTCTTGGACTTTGATTCTTATTAAAGCGATTCGGTTTGTAAGTGTCTTTCGTCAAAAAAAGATCGCTTTCGAGCGCTATGAAAAAAGCGATACGACAGAGGCTTTGTTTAGCGAAAAAGAAAAGAATCTCTGGATTCGTTTTGGCGCATCCTCACAGCACGCATTTCATAGCTTAGACGGCAATCGCGTCTTAATTGACGAGCAGCGTAAGGTTCAACAAGCCAACTTCTTAAAGCCCTTTACGGCGGGCTTGGGTGTTCTTTCTACGATTGCAGCGACAGCGCCTTTTGTTGGACTATTTGGAACTGTCGTTGGGATTTATCACACGATGACATCCCTTTCGGGAATCAGCATGGTCCCAAGTTTGGCTGAGGTCGCGGGGCCCGTGGGTGAAACACTGATTATGACAGCGGCAGGTATCGCCGTTGCCGTTCCCGCTGCCATTGGCTACAACCTCTTTGTGCATGCGTCGCGCGCTCTTAGCGCGGATTTAACCACGTGGTGGGTCAAACTTCATTACTGGAAGCGCACAGGAATGAAAGTGGACACAGGAGACTAAGCCATGAATGATGAAATCCATGACTTAAGCGAAATTAACGTCACGCCTCTTGTGGATGTGATGCTTGTTCTTCTTGTGATTTTCATTGTGACAGTTCCTGTGTTACGCATGAGCGTTCCTGTGGATTTACCACAGTTAACAGCCAATCCCATTGTTGAAAATCCGATGCGATTAGAAGTCGCTTTGAAAGAAGATGGATCGTATTGGCTCGATGGGAATCGCATCGATGCACCGATGTTGGTTCAAAGACTTAAAGTTGCCTCGGGAAATTCCGAGGCCACAGTTGAGATTAACGCAGATCAAAAATGCCAGTACGGCGAGGTCGTTACGCTTCTTGGTCTCGTAAGAGACGCGGGCATCCAAAAAATTGGATTTGCTACGCGGCGTTGATTTGTAATCTTGTCGCAATCAAATACGAGATTTATATCAGATAACCTAAATTCCAGGGTGTTTTTGCCAATCCGATTTGCCGTTTGTGAAAATAAAATAAATAAATTCAGTGGACAATTGAATCTCGTAAATCGAGTTACTCGATTCTTAAATAATCTAGTAAAATCTAATTGAATCGAGTAAAATCGAGTTACTAGATAGATTGAGTAGAGGTTTCTCCATGAATGGATTCCCAGAATTGCCCCACTGCGAATCACTTACTGTTGAATTTAAATCCCAGTGGGATAAGAGCAAAGTCGCAAAGACATTAGTCGCTTTTGCCAACACGGTCGGAGGTGATCTTTACATCGGAATTGACGACAAGGGAAATCCCATTGGCGTTGATAAGCCTGGCGAAATTATTGAGTCGATAGCTCACCTCTTACACGATGCAATTTTTCCTTCGATGATGGACTGTGTGAGCACAGAAGTTCTCTCAGTCTCAAAGCTAAGCATCGTCAAAGTTCATGTTGAGTGTGGGCGACTTCGTCCATATTGCCTGAATCCAAATGATGCCAGGTCTGTGTACGTTCGTTTACAGAATACGTCGGCTCCTGCGACTTTAGATAATTTGCGGGAAATCATTCGTAGCAATAATCCGCTCCCATTCGAAAGTCGGGTATCAGAAGAGCAGAACCTCACATTTAACGCTCTCAATGCGATATGCGAAGACAATGAGTTCCGCCTCAATCCAAAAAGAAATGTCCAGTATGGGCTTTGGGATGCCAAAACCAATTGCTATACGAATTTGGCATTCATATTGTCCGAACAAAGCACATTCAGCGCGGTACTGGTTTCTTATGCCGATGATGAGAAGTTAATTGTTAAGGAAGGCAAACGTGTTGCAGGGTCTGTTTTTACTCTTCTCAAAGAAATCCTCGCTTTTATTTCTGAAACAAACACTGCGGCATGGGAATTCCCCGAGGACGGATCATTGCAACGCAAAGAGATTTATTACGTTCAACCGCTCGTTTTAAGAGAGGCGATTGTTAATGCAATTGCGCATAGGGATTATTCAAGAACAACGCCAATCTCCGTACATGTTTCGCCCTCTTTTGTGGAGATTTTCACAGTGGGAGGTCTCGCCGATCTCGATGCCGAAGAGGTCATGATGGGGATGGCGACAAATTGTCGCAATCCAAAGCTTGCAACAATCCTAGGAAAATTGCGTTTGATGGAAGGCATTGGTAATGGATTCAGGCAGTTTCGAAATGCCTACAAGAACATGCCATTTTCAGAGTTGCTCGAGATAGGCCCGAGATATTTCAAGATTTGTTTGCCTCGCATTTCTCCATCTCCGAGTAAGGCTGATACCCAAACGAAAAAGATTTTAGATTTCATTGCAGGAAACGGGCTTGTTTCTCGCGCTCAAATCCAAAAGGCTTTTTCGATGAGCCCTTCAGCGGCTGTTAAGCGGTTGCATGATCTTCGTTTAAAAGATTTTGTTATCTCAGAGGGAAAAGGGCCTTCTACGCGCTATCGAATTAAAAGGACTAACTAGGAAATCAACTCTGTTAGACTTTGGTGCCTCGTTGAGTAACGACGCGGGTTCATTTTTAAATCAGACAATTCAAGGGGGATGTTGTGGCTAAGATTTCTATTGTTGCAGTAGCGGCTTTTGCGGCGGTTCTCGCAGGGTGTGCATCAACGACAGATCCTGTGCCATTGGGTGGCGGACAGTACTCGGTGTCTTCAAGTAACTTTTGGGCTTGGAGTGGTGCTGGACAACAATCTGACGCAATGGAGGAAGCGAGAAAGTTTTGCGCCAAGCAAGGTAAGACTTTGCGTGTGACTTCCATGAAGGCAACAGACGCAAGAGCGTATCGCAATGTGGCCTCAGGGCAAGTGACATTTGTCTGCGAAGATAGCGCACAGGACGAGCCAGTTGCGTTGGCCAATGGTATCTATATGCTCGCAGGGAGTTCCTCTGGTTACCAAGGAATCAAAGCTCGGTATCAGCTTATTAAGACAGCGAGTCAGTTCTGCGCCAAGACAGGGAGAAAGGCTGAGCTAGTTTCTGGCACACGTGAATCAGGAACAAACTACACCTCAATCACAGGGAATGCTGATACGGGTAACACAGCTGAAAATGCACTTCAAGCGACGTCAGCTGATTTGATGTTCCGTTGCATCAAAGAGTAGGCCTGAGAAAGCTAAAAAGTCGGCTAGAAAGGAGAGCGGTTTCTCTAGAGGAATCTCTCTCTTTTTTCTTAGTATCGATTTGCTTATCAAGTCAGGTGGAAAGTATTTACCTGTAATGATTAAAGCGACGCATGATTCCACCGCATCGATGGTACGGTCGTTCGATTGCCTTAAGGGAAAGAAGTTCTCCTGCGGATCAGGGGCTCTTATTTGCTTAACTCAAGAGCAACGGTTTCTCTGAGAAGGTGTCATCGCTCATTCAGTCTGGGATATCTAGTTGGGAGAAGGGATGATTATGCGTTTAATCGATAAGAGTCATGCGCAGTAGCGTTTCAAAAGCGTCGAACTAAATAAGCCCTTACAATAAGGAAGAACCCGCGTAAACCATGGAGAAATACTTCATATGCAGTCAGGGCTCCTCGTATTCACAGACTTCGTTGGAATTGTTGCTTTCGCGTTAGCGGGAATTCTCGCCGCAGAAGACAAAGACGTCGATCCCGTCGGCGTTTTTATTATGGCCTTTACCACGGCTTTCGGCGGTGGAATTGTGCGTGATCTCATCATTGACAATCGTCCGATGTATTGGATTGCGCATCACGAGTATGTGTGGGTCACGTTGGCGATGACGGTGTTTGCGCCCTTTATCATTCGGCGCTTTCGAGCGAAAGCTCTTCATCAAGTTTTTGTATGGTCCGATGCGATTGGTCTTGGGTTCTTCGCTGCTGGTGGCACATCGCTATCTTTAACAGCAGGATTGCCTTATCTACCTGCAGTGCTTCTTGGTGTGTGCACAGGCGTGGTGGGTGGCATGTTGCGAGATGTGTTTCTTAATCGCCTTCCGATGGTAATGTCAGATCGCCAGCCCTATGCAAGCGCGGCATTCGTTGGGGCATGGCTTTATATCCTACTAAGACACTTTGAAGTCACAGAATTTATTGCGCTTTTTGCCTCAACGTTTTTTATCGTCGGAGTGCGCATGTTCTGCTGGTATAAGAATCTCGAAATCATCCATTACGGGATTCCTATCAAAACGAAAGACGAAGAAAAAGGCGCCTAAAAAAGAGCGCTTCTCGAAATCAAAGCACGAAAACATTTCCCGAATCGGGATTTTCGGCATCCTCATAAATGGGAATTCTGTCGCTTGGGTTCTCTCCTGCCGTATATAGGTAAGGGGCAACCCAAGGAGTGACTTCAACAATCCTTGGCGCAACGACAGTACGGAAATACTCGCACGCGGATTTTGCGATTTGAGAACCCAAATCGGAATGATCGTTCTTACGCGTGATGACGTAAACCTCGCGCGAGGCAATTGGTTTTGGCATCGGGCGCACATCAACAGCTTGCGTAAGCATCGGATGTTGCAAAAGCGTTGAAGGACGCGTTAAAGCCCAACCAGCACCGTGCGCAACATAGTCTAAAAGCAGTGCGTTGATATCAACCTCAAAGCGGCTCACAAAAGACAAACCTAATTTGCCGAAGAATTTCTCTTGTAATTTTCCACCAGAATTCTGGTTGTTGTACTGCAGGATAGGAAGCCCGGAAAACTGCAACCGCTCCCAAGTTAAATCCTCAGGTAAAGAGGTTCCCTTAGGAAGAATAATGATGGAAGGCTCGCGGAAAATAAAGTAGCGATCTAAGTCGTTACGATTCGTGAAGGGGTCTGGGCAGACAATCGCATCCACGCAATCACGATCTAAGAGTTGCAAGAGATACGTGCTAATTCCTGTGAGCACAGAAACCGTTGAATAGTTCTTTCGAATCTTCTCTAAAACGTGCCAACTCATAGTCCGCGCAATCGACTCGACAAATCCAACGCGAAGCGGAGAGAGGAATGCATTATTTAAACGCAACTCGCCCAAGTGTTCATCAACGCGGCTTAACTCAGAGATAAGAAAGTGATAGAGAGCTTGACCGGCGTTTGTCGGGCGAATAGGGCGCACGGAGTGATCAAAAAGAGAGACTTTGAGTTCTTCTTCAAGTTCGGCAATCGTGCGCGAAACAACGCTTTGGCTTACATTTAAAGCTTTAGCGGTTTTCGTAAAACTGCGTGTTTCGCAAAGATGACAAAAAATGCGAACTCGCATGCGAAACAAGAGTAAAGAAAGGTTGGACTTGCTAAATGCATCTCCCATATGAGTGCTCTCCGTAGTCGATTCTCGGGAGATTAGCATTTCAGGCGAACTCTGTGTCATTTAAGAAAGGCGGCGATGCCTGTAAAAATCATTTGGCAGGATAAGGAAGCCAAGATTAGGCCAGTTAATTTCGAGAGCATCGAAATACCGCTACGTCCAATCAAGCGCTTTAACTCAGCCGATAGATAAAGAAGCACACCGACACAAAGAGAAGCGGCCGTAATCGAAAGAGCAGTGAAAACCTGAGCGGAAAAATCAGTGATTTCTGAACTCATCACAACGAGAGCGCCAACGGAACCAGGGCCCAATGTCACAGGAATTGCAAGAGGCACAACAGCTAAATCAAGAATCGAACGCTTTGATGCGGGAAGCTTCACATCGCCATTAACAAGAGAAACGGCAGAAAGGAAAAGAAGAGCTCCTGCGCCAATTCGGAAAGCATCAACGGTAATCCCTAAGAGATTAAAAATAGCAGCGCCCGCGAAAAAGAGAATTAGGCTGATGATGACGACAGCAGCCGTGATGCGAATCGCAAGGGTGTGTCGAATTTCAACGGTTTCGTTTTCTGTCATCGCGAGGAAAACAGCGACGATAAAAAACGGAGTGAGAATGAAGAAAAACTTAACGAAAACGGCAAAGACTTCCATGAAGCTCATACGTCATTTCCTTAAGACAAAAAAACTGTCTCGTGGCCTAAAGAGGGGGAAGTATAAAACCACGAGACAGTGACCTAGAGGGGGTACTAATTAAAAGAAGATTGCGCGAATTGCGAAGGCAAATAAGACGTTCGCAATGGAAGCCACAATGCCAGGCAATAAGTACGAGTGATTGATTACGAACTTACCAATCTTCGTTGTTCCGGTTTCGTCAAAAGCCACACCAGCAAGCAAAACGCCAGTAGAAGGAATGACGAAGTATCCGCAGACAGCAGGGTACATGCACACAAGTGTCAAGGGGTCAATCCCTAAGGAATAACCAAGCGGCATCAAAGCGGCAACCGTGGCGCCCTGCGAGTGCGTTAACGCAGAGATAAAGAACAGTGCAAACGCAAAGAGCCAAGGTGCTTCTTGCACGATGCCAGCAACAGAGGACTTGATGTAGGGAAGGTTGCAGGCAATCCAGGTATCGCTCATCCAAGCAAGGCCAAAGACCGTAATCACGCCCATCATGCCAGCACGGAACACTGAGGTGCGGATGACAGCATCGGGTTTGGCTTTGCAGAAAATCACAATCAAAGCAGCAACGACAAGCATGATGAGTTCGATCATGTGTGTCATCGAAACTTGAGAGACTTTACCTGCGGCATTTGTCACGTGCGGACGAAGTTCTGGGAAGGTGCCGACTAACACAACGGTCAAAGCGGCAAGTAAGAAGAACACAACGGAAATCTTGGCTTCTTTCGTATCGCCACCTTCGGTGCCAGAGGCACTGGCCTTCGCGGCGTTCTTAAAGTAGCCTTCGGCAACAAGGCGCATATATTCAGGATCTTCAGAGAGTTCTTTACCGCGTTTGCAAACGGAAAGGGCGCCGACCATTAAACCAAGTAAAACGGCGGGAGCCACAATGCCGATAATCGTGAGAACCGTGACGCCACTTGCGCCCAAAAGAGCGACCATAGCAACAGTTGCCGCAGAAATCGGAGAGGCAGGAACTGCGTGTTGCGAGGCAATCACAGAAATTGAAATTGGACGTTCGGGACGCACACCTGCTTCGCGAGCCACTTCTGCAATCACAGGAAGGATCGAATAAAGAACGTTACCTGTGCCAGCTAAGAAAGAGAATACGAAAGCAATAATCGGAGCGATAAATGTGACGGCCTTCGGGCGAGCGCGAAGCATTTTTTCAGCAATGCGCACTAGGAAAGCCATACCGCCAGAACTCTGAAGTGTGGAAGCCGCAATCACGACACTCGTGATGATTAACATCACAGCAATCGGGGGATTGGCGGGAGCAAGGCCGAAAAGCAAAATCAAAGCCATCAGGCCTAAGCCGCCAGCCATACCAAAGAAAATGCCACCGTAACGGGCGCCCAAAATCATGGCGCCGATGACGATGATGAATTCATAAAAAAACATTGTTAGAAGGTCTCCATGGTTTTTAGCCAACCCTACGAGAATCTCGTAAGGCTGGCTTGGTTTTTATTGTTGACTACTTAATTGCTTCTTCAACAGCTTGAGCTAAACGCTTGTCGGCATCGGCAAGCTGCGCTTTACGTTCGCCAAGCACGGCTTCGTCAGCGAGAATGCCCTTTTCGATGGCATCAAGTTGACGAGTCACCTCCTCGGGATGCGTTCCACCGATAACCTTTTTCTCGGAAACGACGCGCTTGGGATCGAGCGCTTCGGAAATTAAGGCATCGGTTAATTTGGTTTCAAACCCAAAGAGGCTCTTACAGGCGGCATTGACAGCGGCGCGGTCAATGTCAGCGCTTGTACGGTGTGTTTCGCACATTGTTCCAACAACGTGTGCGATGATTTCGTGGGCTTCGCGGAAAGAAATTCCGTCGTGGCGCACGAGGTAATTAGCAAGTTCTGTGACAGTGCAGAAGTTGCGACGAGCATTGTCGAGCATGCGCTCTTTATTCACAGAAAGCGTCTTAATAGTCACCGTTAAGAGCGCAAAGTCAGCTTCCATTTCTGAAAGCGCTGTGTAAAAGTAGCGCGGGGATTCAACGCTTGTGTCGCGTCCGTGAGAGAAGATTACGTTCTTCATCGTGTTGTAAATCGAAATCGCAAAGCCTTCCATATGCGCGGCCTTAGCTTTGACGTGTTCGAGCGTGAAGGGATTCTTCTTTTGCGGCATGATAGAAGAGCACACAGCACAACTATCATCGACTTCGATATAGCCGTACTCTGGCGTTGACCAGTTATAAAGGTCAAGAGCAGTACGGCTCATCGTCATGGCGGTTTGTGCAAGAGATGTCACGATCTCAAGCAAGTAGTCGCGGCTAGCTACGCAGTCCAAACTGTTTTGCACAGGGGCATCAAACCCCATCAAATTAGCTGTGTAGTTGCGATCGATAGGAAAGGAGGTCGAACCCATCGAGCCGCCACCGAGCGGGCAAAGATTCAGGGCTTTCCAAGCGCGAGCAAAGCGATCGTAGTCACGGCTTAACGCGCTTAAAACGCCAGAAAGGTAATGCGCGAAGGTAATTGGTTCCGAGGGCTGCATATGGGTGTAGCCAGACATCACCGCATCAAGATTCTTGCGTGCTAATTCAAGATAGGCGCGGCGCAAGGCGATGAACATCTCAGAAAGCTGTAGATAAACCTTACGGGTGTCGATACGGATTTCGGTAGCAAAAAGGTCGTTACGGGAACGCGCTGTGTGTTGTTGACCGCCGACCTCAAGCCCTGTGAGCTTAATTAGGTAGCGCTCGAGGTTGAAATAGAGATCTTCAACGTTCGGGTTGATCTCAAAGGAGGGGTGTTCTTTTTCGCTTTCGATTTGTTTGGTCGCAACAAGGAGTTTCTTAGCAACCTCAGCCTTGATGATGCCAGTCTTGGCAAGCATCAAAATGTGAGCCTTGTTGATATCGAGAATTGTGTTATAGGAGCGCTTAAGGTCGCCTTCAATGGCAGGACGAATTAAGTACTTAACAATTTCGGCGGCAGGAGCTTTCTTAATTTTGCCGCGCTGGACGGTTTCAGACATAAATGCGAAATCCTTTTCCTATAGTTAGGAGTGTTAAACAGTAGAGCGGTGCGTATTTTTCTAGGGAAAAGTGCTTACGTAAAATGCAATGCGGTTAAAAGCATCGACTTATGCAAAATTTAGATAATGCGTTTTTCGCATAATTCAATTGCGCCGCACCGATACAAGGATTTCTCCTTCAAGATACAAAAAGAACGTGGCGAAAAATGCCATGGGAGAATAAAGAAGACCGAAACTGCCTGACGCTACTCTCAGAAAGGGGCGGGGGTGTCAGTCGTTGTGACAACATTTTTGATTTTTTAGTCATATGAGACAAGATGCGTTAAAACGCTTAACGCATCCTAGCCAATTACTGTTTTGAAACCAAACGATATTCTTGTTTCGGACTGTTTTTAGCCTCGGTCGCTTCAATCATTCCCTCGCCAATAAGCGCCTTGACGTATTTTCTAAGGGTAGCAGAGCTAAGTCCGGTTGCTTTTTGCATTTCACGAATCGATAGAGAGCCTCGAAGAGAGAGAAGCCCCAAAATGCTTTCGCGGGTGCTTTCGTTTTTTCCAACGCTTAAGTGAGCCTCTTGAGTAAGTCGATCAAAGACGATCCTGAAATACGTGTTATTGCTTTCAAATCGCACAGAACCCATTCTTGCTTTAGCAAAGGCTTGCCGAATGACTCTAAGACCCGTGCCACGATTCTCGACAACAAAGCTATTGTCAGGCATTGCTGTGGCCTCAAGAATCTGCGAAAGAAATTCGTTTCGCGTTGCTGAAAGCCCCGAGCTTAAGAGTTCATCGACTTCAAGCGCACCGTAAAGGCCGCCGGGATTAAGTATTTCCAAGCAGTCCGAGTACATATTGAGTTGAACTTGAGAGGAACACCCTTGAGGCGAATAGTCCCTATGCTGCAAGGCGTTAGCGATGGCTTCGCGAATGGCAATTAATGGGTATTCTGGAACTTCATAACGATGGGCGCCTTCGACGCGCGCGCCGATGCGCATGTTCTTACGCACGAAGTCAACGGCATCAACAACCATGTTGGGGATCGAGCCAACAAGGCGTGCTGTATCAAGATAACGGTTTTGGATAAAGTCGCCTATAACAAGCGTCGTTTGATTTCGAGGCGTTGCGTAGCACGTGCAGGTCACATTAAGGCGTGGAAAATACTCCTGCGGGTATTTACCGAAGGCAAGAAGCCCAGCGAGAGTTGGCTTTAGCCCCTTATCGGTTTTCTGCAAAACGCGCATTTGCACAAGAATCTCTTCATCTGTGGAATTTGTAAAACCTCGAGGCGTAAGAAAGCGCTGGCGGTTAACAAATAGTTTTATCGCATTCGAATCCAAATCAGAAAGTGAGGCTTCCTCAACGACACGGATGTCATGTTTGGGCTGGATTCTTTGCTCAAGCATGCGGCTAATTTCGTATTCGGTGAGTCTTCGATCGCCGTCTCCTGTCCGAATATAAGAGCCAGCATAGACGCCTCGGGCTGTAACGTAACAGGGTCTTTCGAGTATCGGCAAAGGCGCAATCACAAGGACAACGATTTTTGCGCCTTCAAAGTCAAGTAGGTGAACTTGCGGCCGCACAACGGGCGTTAATGTATCTCCGTAGTGCAGCATGTCTGAATAAATGGCATCGGCATTGAATTTAGGCACAGGACGAAAGCCCTTGTCTTCAGAGAGGCCCAAAATAATGGTGCCGCCATCGCCGTTAGAAAATGCCGAGAAGGTTTCAGCTAGACTTTTTGGTGTCCCTTCTTTGGCCGATTTGACTTCACAACGCTGACTGTCGCGACCGGTTTTTCTCATCAAGGCAATCTGCTCAATGATTTTTTCTTCAAAGGAATCTGTCATAGATACTCTGTAATTAACTTTGATACTATCTAAGTAAATTATAGAGTAAAACGATAAATTGATAGAGTATTTGGGTATTTTTATAGAGTAGAAAGACAAATTTACAGAGTAAAACGCCAAATTTATAGAGTTATCTAAGCTCCTATTAGAGTTACTTATAAAGTTAAATGGCAAAAAAACGGCGGGGTAAACACTCCGCCAAAGTTGGGCTAGAGCCTTTTCGCCCGCCCTAATTTTCCAGTTTTCCAAGGCCTCCCGCTTCTTTTTCGTGTTCAAAAGAAGCGGGAAGTTTATCTTTACTTCCAGAATTCCGGTTTCACCGTCATTTGGCAGAACTCGATCTGAGCATCAATCAGCTTCTTGAGTTCTTCAGGATTCTTATAGTCGATGTTAAAGCCAGCGCGCTTATGCATATCGGCGCATTCTTTGTCTTGCATCGTCTTTAAGAAGGCGTCAGCATAGAACTTCACGACTTCGGGCTTGGCACCCTTGGGAAGAACAATCGCACGAGCCGAGCCGTACCAGTTCGGGTAGTAACCGAGTTCCTTTAATGTGGGAACATCAGGCAATGCCGCATCGCGTTTCGTATCAAAGATACCAAGAACGCGGATTTCGGGATTTTCTCCCTTAATCATGCTAGCAACGTCAGCAATCTTCGGGCACGAGAACTGCACCTCACCCTGGCGCAACGCTAAGAGTTGGTCAGCGGTTCCGCCGTAGGGAATGGCCTTGTATTTGACGCCAGCCGAGCGAGCAAACAATTGCGCAGAAATGTGGTTAGAGGCGCGATTGCCGTTTGTTGAGGCTTTAAGATTCGGGTTCTTCTTCATCGCTGCAACTAAGTCATTGAGCGTCTTATAGGGGCTATCGCCCTTAACAACGATAACGCCCGTTTCTGTGACGTGGTTGCAAACAGGAACAATCTGGTCGGCCTTAAAGCGGCCTTCAGCGATGTATTGCGTAAATGTCGGAAGGTTCACAAAGCCCAAGGTTCTGCCATCGGGTTTGGCTTTCACAAGATCGGTCCAGCCAATCTTGCCGTCTCCGCCAGGCATGTTGTGAATGACAAGTGTCTTACCGACATACTTTTCTGCCATCATAATAAGCGGGCGGCACGTTTTGTCTGTGCCAGATCCTGCCTTATAAGCAACGATGACTGAGACGTCTCCCGAAGGCGCCCAAGCAAAGCTCGGTGTCGCGAGCAACGTAGCACCAGCAAGCGCTGCTGCTGTTAACAATAACTTTCTTCTTTGCATCATATCCTCCGTTTTTTACCAGAAGGCTTCTGGCATTATTTATTGCAATAAAAACTAATGTGCTTGCGCTTTTTTGACCATGCGCTTTTCAAGTTTAGCCATAAAGATTGGCGACAAGATTCCGATTACGCATAAGCCAATCAAAATCCAACAAAGCGGCGTGGAAAAGAAAATGCTCGGATCGTTGTCGTTTAATAAGAGCGCACGACGTAGACCTCTTTCGCCAATCGGTCCCAAAATAAGACCAAGAACCATCGCAGGCGTGCTGAAGTCAAACTTACGCATCAAGTATCCAAGAAGACCGAATAAAAGCATCATGCTCACGTCAAACAAGGAGTTGTGAATCGCGTAGGAACCCACAACACACAAAAGAACAATCGAGGGAATCAAAATCGCATCCGACAAACGCGCGATTTGAGCAAACCACTTCGCGCCGCACAGACCGACGGCAAGCATTGCAAACTGCACGAATACGAATCCTGCGAAGAACGTGTAGGTCATCCCTGCGTATGTCGTAAAGAGTTCAGGGCCAGGTTGTAAGCCATGAATAATGAGGCCGCCCATTAAGACCGCTGTCACGGACTCGCCTGGAATGCCTAGCGTTAACGTTGGAATTAGAGAACCGCCTGTGACAGCGTTATTGGCTGCCTCAGATCCCGCAACACCTTCAATGGAGCCTTTACCAAACTCTTCTTTATGTTTACTCCAACGATGCGCTTCGTTGTAACCCATAAAGCAGGCAATCGTGGCACCAGCGCCCGGCAAAATGCCGATGATGTTGCCAATAATCCAGCTTCTTAAGCATGTGGGAGTAATGGTCTTTAAGTCTGCCTTGGATAATCCAAAGCGGTCAGTGACTTTTGCAGCCCGAGAGCGTTCGACGATTTTCTTTTCAGCCAAAATCAAAACCTGTGACATAGAAAAGAGGCCAATTAAGGCGCAGGTCACATTGATGCCGCCAAAAAGAGCATCCTGACCAAACATAAAGCGCTCGACGCCTTCCATTGGGTCCATGCCGATTGTGGAAATAAAGAGCCCTAAGAAACCTGAAATCAGACCCTTAATAAGGGACTTCGAGGCAACGCCAGCAATCACCGTTAGACCAAACAAAGAGAGCCAGAAATATTCAGGACTCTTAAATTGCATGGCAAGAGCAGCTAATGGGGGCGAGAAGAAATACAAGGATAGGCAAGAAAGGAGCCCGCCCACAAAGGAGGCAACACAAGCCACGGTTAAGGCGCGAGCGGCTTGCCCTTTTAGCGTCAATTGATAGCCTTCAATGGCAGTTGCAGCCGAAGCAGGAGTTCCTGGCGTATGAATCAAAATTGCTGAAATTGATCCGCCGAAAATAGCGCCGCAATAAATGCCACCGAGAACGATTAAGCCTGTGGCCGGATGCATACCGAATGTCACAGGTAAGAGCAAAGCCACGCCCATTGCAGCCGATAGCCCTGGCAAGCAGCCAATGGCAATACCAAAGGCCGTTGCAAGCACCATGGCCAATAAATTAATTGGTGTTGCCGCATTAATAAAACCGGCACCCATTAGAGAAAGTGTTTCCATCATGATTTTCTTCCTTACCGGTTAATCAAAGAGAATTCCCGTTGGCAGTGGCACTCTTAAGAACAGCGTGAAGACAAGCCAAATGACCACAAGTAACGAGACGATGACAACGGCAATCCATTTCGCCTTCACCCGTAAGAGCGCAAGCGCGACACACATATAGAGAACACTAGCGATGTAGTAGCCGAACCAATGAATGAGGGCAACGTAGATAACGGCCCCTGCGGCAATGGAGAAAAATTGCTTTGGGATAAAGCCATCGTAAAGGTGGGCTAAATCGTCTTTGAATTCTTTTTTCGCTTTAAATCTCCATATTGAGACAGCAAGATAAATGGAGTTAAGAGCGAAAACAGAAGCCAAAAGAAAGGTCGGATACGACTGAGCTTCTTCTGGTAACTGGCTTGTTTGATAGGCGAAGAAAAGAACAAAAAGATAGATAAGACCTACGACTGCAAAATCGGATTTTTTCATACAAACATCCTGCAATGAAAAGTTGCGTTTTTTGGGCTTGAGGATTTGTGGAAACTTTTCCTTATCCGCGTTCCCGAAAGCGAACTTTTGAACTTCGTCTTAAAAGTTAAAAACTGTTACAGATTCTATGCCGATTCTACTTAGGTGGAATTACGTATTAGGGATAGCCCTAAAGGGGTAGATAAGGTTGCGAAGGAACCTTTTTTCTTAGAAGGGGAAAGTGTTTTTATAGAGAGAGGACGACTTTGAGCTAGAAGGGCTTCTGCCGAAGTGGCATAAGAGTCCCTGCATTTTTTGTTCCTCTCAGTTACCAAAGAGTCTGAGAAATGTCGTAATCGCTTTCCTCTTTGCTTGCGAGACAAGAATGCGCGCTAGCGAGATTCTTGCTTTAGAAGATGCCTGGGTTGACGGTCGAGTAATCCACTTGCTAGCTGAAGCCACAAAGACGAGATTAAAGCGTGATGTTGCACTCTCAAAAGAAGCGCTGCGACTTGTCAGGCTTGCTCGTGATGGGCGAGTGGCCACGGTACTTTGGCAGGCTCAGAAGCGAAGCGCGACACGCTGTGGCGCAGAATTCGCAACGCGGCAGGACTCGGGCCCGTCGTCGACTCGAGAGGCCGTGCCAGCAAAGAAGAGTTGAGCTTGCTCGACAGTAGAGCAACGTTTGCGACTTGGCCCGCTTCTCCAAACCTAAAGACAGATGCTCCACGCTTGGACGTTCTTGCTCTGTCTAGACAAACAGGCCACAAAGACCTCAAGATGCTGATGAGCTATTATCGGCAGACTGCGAAACAAATTGCGGAGAGGTTAGATTAAAAATGCCGATACGTTATCAGCCCTATTATGGACAAGTCCTAATTTGCAACTTCCCAAAAGATCTTTCTGAACCAGAGATGGAAAAGCGCAGGCCTGTCATTTGCTTGTCGCCTACAAATAGAGACAGATTCAATCTTGTGACAATCGTCCCTTTGAGCACGACAGAGTCGAAGGACAACAAAGATTATTCTGTGAAGGTTGTTTTAGAAAAATCTGTGGACGAATACTTTAATCAAGTAGAGTGTTGGGCAAAATGTGATATGTTGTACACGTTCTCCTTCAAGCGTTTTTCCCTTCCTTACAGGGGAAGAGATTCTCTTGGAAATAGACTATATTCGAAAATCATTATCGACGAAGAAACGATGAAAGAAATTGTTGCCAAGGTAACGAAGTCAATATCGGAGATTGAAAAGTAGCCCAATCGCAAGTACAATAGTTGTGTCACATCGAGGGAA
>CAVJUW010000022.1:0-3040 GCA_963652725.1 Bacteroidaceae bacterium
ATATCAGGGTTGTGACTTTGTGGTAGCTGTGCTTATTTCTTCAAATAAAGACTTTGTGTTTAGATAAGAATCTCGAACCTTCGAATCCCTCCTTCACTCACAAAGAAAACACGCGTTTCACGCTAAAAAGCGAAGCCGCTAGGTAGTTTTCCTCAAGAGGCGAAAGGTGGCCCGCACCTATAATCAATTGCGATTTTGGGTGTTTCACAACTAGTGATTATTTGGAGGACCTCGTGAAACTTCGGGCTTTAACGTTTGCTCTTGTAGCTACATCAATTGGACTAACTCACGCATCAATGGCTGCAACGCTTACTTGGACAAGCGCAGGAGACATTCTCACATTTGATATCCACGCACAAAACGAGAATATGAATAACGCTGCGTGCGCTGAAGTCTATGAAGCCCTTTTGCGTTGGAATAAAGAGATGAAAGTCGAACCCTGCTTAGCGACAAGTTACAAGCGTGTTCCAGAAGGCTTTCTCTTTGAGTTAAGGCAAGGCGTGAAGTTTCACGAAGGTGAAGACTTCACGGCTGACGACGTTGTTTTTTCCATTAATCGCGCCTTAACAGCTCGTAGCCAATTTAAGGGAAGTGCTGCAGGAATCTTGGGCGCAGAAAAAAAGGGCCCATACACGGTTTTAGTGAAAACCGTTAACGGCTCTCCCGTCCTTCTTAATCAGATGACAGATTTACGCATCATGAGTCATACTTGGGCTAAAAAGCATGATGCTCTTGAACCTCAGGACTTTATTAATAAAAAGGAAGCGTATGCCGCACGCCACGCCAATGGCACAGGGCCCTTTAAGTTAAAAGCCCGAGAAGTGGATGTAAAGACCGTCTTTGTCGCAAATGACGCGTGGTGGGATCAAAAAAACCGAGTAGGCAATGTCACTCACGCCATTTTCATGCCCATTCAGTCGGCAGCAACGAGAACGGCAGCGTTACTTTCTAATCAAGTGCAGTTTGTGCTTGATCCTGCAACACAAGACCTTGAACGCTTAAAGAAAACCAATGGCGTGAAGGTTCTCGAAGGTCCTGAAAATCGCGCCTTGATGGTTTCCTTAGACCAGTACCGCGATGTTTCTCCTTACGTAAAAAGCATCACGGGTGAAGCCTTAACGAAGAACCCTTTTAAAGACGCACGAGTGCGTGAAGCGCTTTCGATTGCTGTTAATCGCGCCGCTTTAGTAAAAAACGTGATGCGGGGATCTGCCAATGCCACAGGAACCATTGTTGCTTCAAACATTAACGGTTGGACAAAAGAAATCGCTCAAATTCCAGCCTTTGACGTTAAAAAAGCCAAAAAGCTTCTTGCTGAAGCCGGCTACCCCAATGGGTTTTCCTTTACATTAGATACTCCGAATAACCGCTGGGTCAACGACGAAAACGTCTGTAAGGCCTTAGCCTCAATGTGGGCAAAGATTGGCGTGAAAGTTAACGTCAATTCCATGCCTCGAGCTCAGTACTTTCCTAAGGTTCTCTCCTTTGATACGAGCGCAGGGTTGGTCGGCTGGGGGGCATCGACATTTGATGCCTTGTATTCGCTATCTTGTTTATCCGCGACATTTGACCCTAAGGGTGGAAATGGCATCAGTAACATTGGACGCGTCAGTGACGCAAAGCTCGATAAGCTCATTGATGCGATTCGCGCTGAAGAAAACCCTGCTAAGCGCGATGGCTTCATTCACGAGGCTCTTAGGCTAGAAAAAGAGGCCTTTTATCACATTGCCCTTTACGAGCAATATATTCCATGGGCCATGCGTGGTAACGTCAATGTCATTCACCGGCCCGATAATCGACTGACTCTTGAGTGGGTCAAGGTAGAATAACTGCCGCATCGGGATGTATTAAAAAATACGTAAAACGACACATAGGGATATTTAGGCGGCACGGGGGTTAAAAAGGTATTTCCGTGCCGATTTTGTTTTCACGATGATTTCATTTATTGTTAAGCGCTTAATTGAAGGCGTCTTTGTCCTACTTGCTGTTGCGGCAGTTAGTTTTGTCCTCTTTCAGTTTGTGGGCGATCCAGTAAGCCAAATGTTGCCGATTGACGCCACAGTTGAAGATCGCGCGCGTCTTGCGGCACTCTTAGGATTAAATGACTCAGCTTGGGTGCAGTTTGCACGCTTTATCAATAACGCCGTTCACGGGGATTTTGGGTTTTCATTGCGGCAAGCGGCTCCCGTTGCCGACCTTTTTGCTGCGAGGCTCCCAGCCACAATTGAGCTTGCCTTTGTCGCTGTCTTTTTAGCTACAGTAATCGGTGTTCCGCTTGGAGCCTATGCCGCTTACGCAAGAGGCAAAAAGGCCTCGGACGCTGTCATGGGATTTTCTCTTTTGGGAATCTCGCTCCCCACTTTTTTTATTGGCATTCTCCTTATTTTGGTTTTTAGTGTGTGGCTTGAATGGCTTCCTGCTTTTGGTCGAGGCGAGGTTCTCAAAGTGGGCTTTTGGACAACAGGGCTTTTCACTAAGGACGGCTTAGCGCATTTAATTCTCCCAGCGTTAACGCTCGCAATCTTTCAAGTGGCCTTGGTGATTCGCTTAGTGCGCTCAGAAATGCTTGAAGTTTTGCGTAGTGATTTCATTAAATTTTGTCGCGCAAGGGGTTTATCTTTTAAAAGCATTTACTTTAAGCACGCCTTAAGAAATGCCTTACTTCCTGTGATCACTGTCACTGGCCTTCAACTTGGCGGCATCATTGCCTTTTCGATTGTCACAGAAACCGTGTTTCAGTGGCCTGGGATGGGACTTCTTTTCTTACAGTCCGTGCAGTTTGCAGATATCCCGGTGTTGTCGGCCTATTTGTGTTTAATTGCTTTCGTTTTTGTCGTGATTAACTTTTGCGTTGATTGCCTTTATTTAGCAATCGACCCACGATTAAGAGCAGCTCGCTTTAGGTAATGGGATTTTTTTTCAATTCTATAAAGGCGCTTTGAAACGTAAGAAAGTCACGCCAAACAAAGAATGTAAAAGAATGGATAGCAAAACTGATTTTCTTAGGCAAAGTGTCACAACGCCCATTGAATGCGAAAAA
>CAVJUW010000022.1:3050-5288 GCA_963652725.1 Bacteroidaceae bacterium
GACCCACGATTAAGAGCTGCTCGCTATAGGTAATGGGATTTTTTTTTTGAATTTTGATAAAGGCGCTTTGAAACGTAAGAAAGTCACGCCAAACAAAGATTGTAAAAGAATGGATAGCAAACCGATTTTCTTATGTGAAGAGTTACAGGGCACATTGAATGCGAAAAAGAGGATTTAAGAAAATAAATGAAATTGGTAGGCTAAGATTATGAAAGAAGATGCGAAGTGTTTTTCTCGGGCTATTAATGAAGTCCTTTTAAAGGTCATTGACATTCGCCATAGCATCCATAAGAACCCAGAAATGGGACTAAAGGAATATGAGACCGCCAAATTGGCCGCAAAGACTTTACGAGAATTTGGATGCGATGAGGTGACAGAATGTGTTGGTGGCACAGGCGTTGTGGCTCTTATTCACGGAAAAAGGCCCGATAACGGGAAAACCGTGCTCTTTCGAGCCGATATGGATGCTCTTCCACTCGTAGAAAAAACAGGCCTTCCGTATGCCTCCAAAAATACGGGCGTGATGCACGCCTGTGGGCACGATGGGCATGTGGCCTGTGCCTTGGGAGTTTCTTATGCTTTAGCTAAGTCTCGAGACTTTGCGGGCACTGCGATGATTGTCATTCAGCCTGGTGAAGAGGGGTGGGCGGGCGCCAAAAAAATGATTGACGATGGCCTATTTACCCGTTGGAATGTTGATGAGGTTTACGCAGGCCACTGCGCACCAGAACTCAATGTGGGTGACTACGGAATCCGCGTTGGTGCTATGAATTCCATTGCCGATGCCTTTTACATTGATGTCGCCGGGCTCGGTGGCCACGGGGCAAGACCGCATCAGGTCGTCGATCCAATCGTTGCGGCCTCAGAACTTATCTTAGCGCTTCAGACGATAGTCTCACGCTCGATCGATCCGATGCACCCAGCGGTTCTCACAATTGGTTCGATTCACGCGGGAAATGAAGACGGGGTATCGGTTATTCCTGAGGCGGTGCGCCTTTCTGGCACGGTGCGCTGCTTATATGAAACCGATCAAGAAACGATCATAAAGAGAATGACTGAGATTTGTGAGGGCTTGTCAGTTACCACGAAAGCGCAAATCCGCCTTCAGTACGATAAGCGCTATCCCTCATTAGTTAACGATAAAGAGGCAGCTCTCGCCGCAGGGAAGGTCTTCTCCGAGATTGCTAGCGGCTCAGTTGATATGGAGTACCCGGCTAGCATGGGAGCCGAGGACTTTGCCTTTATGACGGAAATTAAACCTGGCGCTTATGTCAAAGTTGGTGTAAGAGACGCATCACACACGGCTAAAGTGCACAACCCCGAGTTTGACTTTAACGATGCCGTCATTTGTGAGGCAGCTACGGGCTTTGCTACTCTTATTGTGCGGCGTTTAAACGGGACGGTGTAATGGGTTCTTTTTCTCGCTTAAAGCGCTTTGTAAGAGAAAACGACGTCGCCGCAAGTTTCTTTGAGACGCCTGCGGCCTCAATTTCTGCTGCGGTTTTACTTCTATTAGGCTTAAGCGCTCTTTTTGCACCAATGATCTCTAGCGTCAATCCCTTTGATTTGGAAAGCTTAGATGTGATCGATGCCCATCTGCCTCCAAGTTGGGTCGAAGGGGGAGATGCGCGTTTCTTATTGGGGACAGACGATCAAGGGCGAGACCTATTTTCTGCGATTTTGTATGGGCTAAGGCTTTCTTTTGCGATTAGCCTCACAAGTGTTCTCCTTTCGATCGCGATCGGCGTAGCCGTCGGTGTTTTCTCAGGCTTTATCGGCGGTTGGGTTGATGCCGCGTTAATGCGCCTTTGTGATGTGATGCTTAGTTTTCCTGCGATTTTGGTCGCACTTTTAACGGACGGCATTTTGCGCGCTGTTTTTCCTGCTGCCACGGGCGAGAGCCTCTCTTACTTTGTGTTGATCTTTTCCTTAACGCTCTCAGGGTGGGTACCGTACGCACGAACGGTGCGGGGCCTTACGATGGTAGAAAAAGGCAAAGAATACGTAACCGCTGCTCAGGTGATCGGTGAAAAAAATTGGCTTATTATGAAGCATCACATCATCCCCAATGTCTTGGGACCAGTTTTTGTCTTAGCCGCTGTGAATGTCGCAACCGCTGTGATGACTGAGGCAACACTTTCCTTTTTAGGCGTTGGCGTTCCACCGACGACTCCATCCTTAGGCACCCTTATTCGTATTGGAAATGACTATCTTTTTTCAGGAGAATGGTGGATTTCG
>CAVJUW010000022.1:5298-22777 GCA_963652725.1 Bacteroidaceae bacterium
CCTATTAGGCGATTGGTTAAGAGACGCAACGAACCCGAGCTTACAGTAAAGATAAAGAGGCCTTTATTCATTGAGAAAAGTAATCAGAAGATTTCAATTTAAAGACAAAGAGAAAAATGCCCACGAAAGACGTTTTAGTTGTAAAGAACTTGTGCGTTCAAATCCCGACGCGCCGTGGCGTATTGACTGCGCTCGATGACATTAATTTGACCATTAAGTCTGGAGAAATCCTAGGGATGGTCGGCGAGTCTGGCGCTGGGAAATCGATGACTGGGAATGCCGTTTTGGGCTTATTGCCCGCCAAAGGCCGTATTGTCGCAGGCGAAATTTGGGTCGATGGCCTGCGTGTGGATAATCTCGCGGAAAATGAAATGAACGCTGTGCGTGGGAAAAAGGTTGGAGCAATCTTTCAAGACCCGCTAACAGGTCTTGACCCCTTGATGACTGTTGGCGAGCAGTTAACTGAGACTCTTCTCACACACCATAAGGAAATGACTGAGGCCGAAGCGAAAGCCCGAGCCATCGCTTTAATGAAAGAAACAGGAATCCCGGAAGCTCAAACCCGATTTCACCTTTGGCCACATCAGTTTTCAGGCGGTCAACGGCAAAGAATAGTCATTTCCCTTGCGCTAGCAGCAGACCCTGTTTTACTGATTGCCGATGAACCAACGACGGCGTTGGATGTGACAATTCAAGCGCAGATTATTGAGCTCATTGTGAAGTTAGCCAAAGTGCACCACATGGCCGTTCTCTTAATTACGCACGATATGGGGGTTATCAGTGAAGCCGCTGACCGCGTAGCTGTGATGTACGCAGGTCAAATTGTTGAAATCGGAAATGTCGCCGATGTCATCCATAGGCCTCAGCACCCCTATACCTTGGGGTTGATGGGTGCGATTCCTGACATTCACTCAAAAAGTGAGTGGCTTGAACAAATCGATGGCAGTATGCCAGGTCTCACTGCAATACCAGAGGGCTGCGCCTTTCACCCAAGATGTAAGGCTGCGGACCAGCGGTGCCGCACCGTTAGGCCTGAATTGATGCCAATGGGAACGTGCCTTGCGCGCTGTTGGATGGCTTCTCCCACAGGCGGGCCCGTGCCCGATAGACTCGTGCAGTTTGAGCCTAAGGCCTTTGAGATTGTGAAAGAGAAGAAAGGAAAGAGGCCATGAGTGAGACCACTCGGAATTTGATACCTGTTGCAGAACTTAAAGGCGTATCAAAAGTTTTTCCGATGCCGCGGACCTTGCTTGATAAGGTGCTAGCCCGCCCCGAGCAAGTTATTCGGGCAGTAAGCGATGTGAGTTTTTCCATTTCCCCATCAGAGACGTTTTCTCTTGTCGGTGAATCGGGGTGCGGGAAAAGTACGCTCGCTCGTCTTGTTGCAGGAATCTATAAACCGAGTCAAGGCGAAGTTCTTCTTTTCGGGAAGATTGCTTCCCAATTGCGTAACCCCGAGTTGCGGCGCCGCATCAATATGATCTTCCAAGATCCCTATGCGAGCCTAAACCCTCGCATGAAAATCTTTGATGCCATCGCTGAGCCCCTTCGAGTCCAGCACCCAGAGATCGATAGCGAGGAAATTAGAGAACGGGTTTTGATGGCTATTCATCTTGTTAGACTTTCTGAGGAATCCCTTTTGCGCTATCCGCATCAGTTTTCAGGCGGCCAACGGCAAAGAATCTGTATCGCTAGAGCTCTCACAGGCAAACCCGACTTCTTAATTTGCGATGAACCGACAAGCGCATTGGATGTTTCTGTGCAAGCGCAAGTCTTAAATTTGATGCGTGAGTTGCAAGAAGAAATTGGCATTGCGTATTTATTTATTTCGCATAACTTAGCCGTTGTTCACCACGTAAGCCACCGTGTGGGCGTGATGTATTTGGGCCACTTAGTCGAAACCGCTGATAGGGAAAGCCTTTTTACTGAGCCCTTACATCCTTATACGAAGATGCTGATTTCTGCGATTCCAACAATCGAAAAGGGTGCGCACCGTGCGGCTCTCCCCCGAGGTGAGGTGCCAAGCCCAATGAATCCCCCTTCGGGTTGCCCATTTCACCCACGGTGCCCGTATGCTACAAAGCGCTGTAAAGAGGAACTACCTAAGGTTGTGACTGTGATGGGTAAAAACGGGCCTCGCACTGTGGCCTGTCACCTTGTTGCATGAGAAGGGTAGCTTACGTTTTGATATTGAGAAAATTCTTTTAAGTAAGTCTCAAGGCCACTTAAGGCGGTTTTTAGAGTGAGCTCGCGTGAAAAAGGATCAATTTAAGTCTCAGGAATCTTTCAGTAGTTTTGCAACGAGGATATCAACGTGCGTTATGGCGTCGTTACACGTGCGGTCAGGGTTTTCGCGCAGTGCCTTTGCGTTGCTTTGCGCTATTGCTAGATTCTCTTTTGTTGCTTGATAGGTTTCTTCGGCGTTTTTCTGGTACTGAGGCCAGTATTTCAACAACTCTCGAAGAACATCCGAAGAAGTCATCTCATGCGGGAAAACCTTCACGTAATGCAGAAGAAACCATAATTCGAAATTGGGATTTGAAGCAATAGCAATAAAGTGAATCCGCTTTTTTGATTCGTTCTTATAACGTTGATTGAGCTCGTTGGTTAACTCAATCGCATCGAAGTATTCTTTGTCTCTTCCGTCATGGTCAAAAACAATGTATACACATTCGAAGCTTCTTGGGGCAAAGCGATCTGTTCCGCATTCAATCAACTTCTTAGCGTGAGAAACAATACCTATAGGGTTAGTTTTTTCCGAACTGACGACTTCGACTCTCACAGCACTAAGGCGTTCCGAGTTCAGTAGATCACAGAAATAATTCTTCTCTGTGCGCCGTCCTTCGACAACAAGCAGAACACGATTTCGAAATCGACTTAAACTTTCATGGCGTTTATAGCATCGTTTTTTCGAGATTCTTTTTGCCATTTGCGCTACTCCACCATGCCTGAAATCATAGGCAGTGCGCCGTAGCGTCCTCGTCTGTAGCCATCGCGAATTGACTCTTGTTTTCTTGGTTTAAATTCCAATAAGGAAGTAAGGTTCGTTTCAAGTTGAAAATTTTTCTCCGTAAACCAGATTTGATCTCGCCTTAATATGGGCTCAACCTTTGATTTTGGAATCGTTGAATTTTCTAAAAGCGAATCACAGTGTGTCGTAAAGATCAGTTGCGCTTTACCGTTTCCCTTATGGTGGGTAAAGAGGCGGATGATTTCCTCGAGAATCATCGGATGTAGGCTTGCATCCATCTCATCGATGGCAAGAACAATGTCTCTATCGATTACTTCAAGTAGGGGGCCTGCGAGTGCATATAGTTTCTGAGATCCCATCGATTCTTCTACTAAAGGGAAGGCCACGGTGTTTTCTTTTGTGCTGTGGGCAAAATAGACCTCGTAAGCGTTAGCGAAGTCATCGTACACTTTAACGTTGTTCTTTATTGCGTCAAAGGGAAGTTCTGTTCTCTTTGCTTGTTTTGGAACGACGTAGGTTTGACTAATTCCTAAGTCAGCAGCCTTCAAAATTTTATCTACTGCTGTGCTGTCATGACTATCAAGAACCCTCTTAGCTGTATATCCAATATTCAAGGGTGAGAGTTCATTGACAACAACGAGTTTTGTATTAAACCAGTCGTAAATTGGCTTAAGTTGCTCGCAATTTAATGTCGTCGCCGCCACTAAATAGAGGGCATCGGCTCGCGTGGCTTTTTCCCAGGTGTTTTTAATGCCCTTAAAAGAGGGACTGTACTTATAGTTGTACTCTTTTTTCTCACTGTCCCACGTGCGCTCAAACCAAGTCTGGGCAATAGCCTTGACGTAGGCTAAAAGGTACTCTTCAATTATTTGTTCATGAAGGATTGAAAAGCCATATTGGTAGCAGACACCATCTAAAAGCAAAGAGACTTCAAACTTCGTTGGTTGCTCAGAGGTTTCTTCTGTGAGACGAAATGAAGGATTAGAGTAGCCTAAATTGGAGAGAGGAACGTTATTAAGCACTTTTGCTTGCATGAATTGAAGTGCCTTAATGACATTGGACTTGCCGCTTGCGTTAGGCCCATAAAGTGCAGCAACTTTCAAAAGTCGAGGAATGTCTTTTCGGTTACTAGCAACAGAATGAGACTCAAGACCTTCGCGCATACGTTCGAAAGCTGCCATGCTAAGAGTCTGCTCATTTTTAAAGCTACGGAAGTTCTCAAATCGAAAATCAACAAGCATTGTTGCACTCCAAAAATGTGTTTTGCGCAAAAATTTCGCGCTAATTTGCATTTTACATGCTTTTATATCAAAAGATGATGATATTGAAGAATTGCTCGATGCAAAATCTAAGAAATACAACAGCTTGACGGGGGAAACCTTGTTTGTTCGTACGGTGAATACAACAGCAGCCTTTGTGGGCGAAACAATCAAACAGTTGCTTAAGAATAGAGGCTAAAAAGAAATCGATTTAGCTAAACGCTTGGGTGTTTCCAAAAAGGAACTCGTTCGGATTATGGATCGATAGCTTGGGTCAAGGCTGGAAATCGCTTTAACGGACACAAAGCTGTGTTCCGAAAAACTTGGAAGCTACAGGGTTATTTGTAGGAGTAACCACAGGTACGAAGGCACATTGCACGTATAATTCCGAGAAAGGAAAAGTCCTTGTTTAAAGGTGAAAAATGACTAAGCCCGCATTGAAACTTGCGCCTTACGGGGAATCGAATTTTTCGATTCTCCGTTCCAAGAATCTTGCTTACGTTGATAAGACCGAATTCATTGCCAAACTTGAGTCAAATCCGAATCGTTTCTCCTTCATTATCCGTCCACGGCGTTTCGGGAAGACGCTCTTTACTTCTATTCTCCAAGCTTATTACGACATACCTGCAGCCAAAGATTTCGAGCGTAATTTTGCGGGCACTTATATTGGAGAACATAAGACTGCCTTAGCAAACAGCTTTCATGTTATTCATCTTGATTTTTCGGTTATCTCGGCTGATGACTTTAACGGTGACTTTATAGATAAAGTGCGATCGGGTCTTTCTACTTTTTGCACTCGTAATGGATTCAGTGAAGGGCATCAGTTACTTAAAAAAGAATTTACTGACCCCGTGATTCTCCTAGACGAATTTATGTCTATTTACGAGCAAGAATTTCAAGAAAAGATTTACCTCATCATTGATGAATACGATCACGTAGCCAATGAGTTTTTTGCCACGAGCCTCGAGTCATTCAAAGGCCTTACTATGTCAGCTGGCATGCTTAAAGCTTTTTATTCGGATATTAAGGCACTCTCCTCGGATGGCCCCATTGCCCGTGTGTTTATCACTGGCGTCACATCAATCCAATTGGATTCGATGACCTCTGGGTTTTCCATTGCTGAAAACATCACAAATGATGCTCGGTTTGCAACGATGTTTGGTTTTACAGAAGCCGAACTCAAGCAATTGATTCCGCAATTAGTCGATCTTAAGAAATATGGAAAGACACTCGATGAAGTCTTTGCTCGTATGAAGGAGTGGTACAACGGGTACTGCTTTAACCCAAAAAGAGCGGAAACTGTCTTTAACTCATCGATGTGCCTTAACTATTTAAAGCAGATTAGCTTAACGAGCGAAGAACCCGACAATATGCTCGATCCATCAGTAGCGAACAGCTTAGATAAGATTGAAGGCATTCTCTCTTTGGGAGATGTATCCCTTGTCAAAGAGGTTGTTGAACGTTCGTTAAATCATGAGCCAATCGATTTTGGGGGAGAGCTCCAGGTTTTGAACCTGAATAAGCACAATGGCATGGATCGAGAAGAACTTCTTTCAGCACTTTTTTACATGGGATTTCTCACGTATATTTCAGGAAACAGACGTGAGCTCATTGTCCCTAATCGCGCTATTGGCATTCAGTTTTTTGAATACTATTTCAAAAACATCTTGTGTGCTCCGAAATACAAATTCGATGATGAAGAGTTCTCTGCTGCCCACGAAGCACTTACTCAGGGAAATCCTGAGCCGTGGTTACGCTTAGCGGATTCTCGTTTTATCGAAGATAACGGAATACATACGACATCTCATCTGAGCGAAGCGGTATTCCAAGGCATACTTTCGGCAACGCTCTGGTCTTCACCGGACTATCGTGGAGGGCTCGAATATGAGTCGCGCGGAGAAAACTCTGGCTATATTGATTTGCTCTTAAGACCTATACACAATCCAAAACTCCCGACCTACGTCATCGAACTTAAGCACCTAAAAAAGACTGGCGCGAAAGACTCTGAAATTCAGGAAGCACTCTCTGAGGCGAAAGAACAAGCCCTTCGCTATAGCAAAGGTGACGAAGTGAAGAACGCCGCGAATCTCAAGCGCTTAGCTGTCGTTTACGTAGGGATTCGTCTAGCAGCATTCGAGGTCTTTTAGTTCACCTGCTACTACTCGCCTTTGGCGTAAGGATTCTTTGAGGTACGCAACTCCAAGCGCAGTGGCGTTCCTGCAAGATTAAATTTCTCGCGGAAAAAGCCTTCTAAATAGCGCTTATAGCTCTCGCTTACTGCCTCTAAGCTATTGCCATGAATCACAATCACAGGTGGATTATGTCCACCCTGATGTGCATAACGTAACTTCGGGCGTAGCCTGCCTGAGCGAGCTGGAAGTTGCTGCGCCGTTGCTTCGATTAAGGCGCGCGTTAATTTAGGCGTGGGAAGTTTTGCAAAGCTTGCCGCATGTGCTTCACGCACGGCTCGCATCAAGTGATTTAAGCCATTGCGTTTTAAAGCAGAGATATGCACAAACCTCGCCCAATTTAAAAAGCGGAACTTACGCTCAATATCTTGATCGGTTTGGCTTCTTTCGTAGCTATCAAGTCCGTCCCACTTGTTCACAGCAACAACAAGCGCTCTCCCACTTTCGAGAGCAAAGCCTGCGATGTGTGCATCGTTAGCAGAAACCCCATCGACGGCATCGAGAACCAAAATCACAACATTACTTTGCTCAATAGCTTGCAAAGTCTTTACGACAGAAAACTTTTCGATGCTTTCAAAAACCTTGTTTTTCTTACGTAGCCCCGCGGTATCGATCAAACGAAACTTCTCGCCATCGATTTCAAAATCGACTTTAATTGCGTCACGCGTCGTCCCAGGCATGTCGTAGGCGATGAGCCGCTCTTCACCAATTAAGGCATTAATAAGCGTGGATTTCCCAACATTAGGGCGACCTGCGACGGCAACTTTAATGCGCTGTTTATCCTCGTCATCGGCTTCGTCGTCAACTTGATCTTCAGGAAAAGCTTTGAGAACAGTCGCCATCAAAGAATTAATCCCTGAGCCGTGAGCTGCGGAAATCCGCCAAGGATCTCCAAGGCCTAATTCATGAAATTCTGCTGTATGGCGCTCATCAAGTCCTTCGGCTTTATTTACGACAAGATAGATGGGGCGCCCGGCAATTCTTAGGCGCCTTGCAATGCGTTCATCGTGCGGGGTAAGACCTGCTCGAGCATCACACAAAAAGAGCACCACATCGGCTTCAGCAATCGCCGCTTCGGCTTGCTCGGCCATCTCGCGAACAATCCCTTCGCTTTTAACAGGTTCAAAGCCCCCCGTATCCACGACAATATATGGGCGAGGCCCTAAGCGGCCCTCACCGTACTGACGATCGCGTGTGAGACCAGGGAAATCCGCCACAATCGCATCACGGCTTTTTGTGAGACGATTAAACAGCGTCGACTTTCCGACATTGGGTCGACCAACAAGAGCAATTACCGGAAGCATGAAATCTCTTTACTTTTGGTTCTGAGCGCGAATAAAGGTTAACCGGCCCTCTTCGGTTTGAAATAGAGCCCCGCCGGCAAGCGACACAGGAATCGATTTCACCGCGCCACCCACACTGGTTCTTGCGATGGTCTTCCCTGTTGCTCGGTCTAAGAAACTCACCACACCGTCGTAGTCGCAGAAAGCGATAGCTTCAGGCGTGACAACCACAGCGCTTGGGCTACGCCAGTGATATTCCTTGTTGGTCCAGCGGGGAGAGCCCGTTACGTAGTCGAAAGCGTGGATTTCGCCATTAGCAGCGGTAATGTAGACATTCGCACCATCGGAGATGGGACCGGAAACGGCATCAACGGGTTGCGCCCACAAAAAGCGCCCGTTTTCTGAACTAATGCAAAGCACATTTCCCTGATAGGCACTAGCGCACATCATGTGTGAGTCAACAAGCGGAGCACCGACCACATCGACTAAGCGATCGACTTCCGTTGTTCCTTTCGCTTGCGCCACAGGAACATCGAAAACGGGTTTTCCTTGACCATCCAATGCCAAAAGACGTCCGTTACTTTGTCCGACCAAAATGCCCGCAGGAGAAAAGCGTAATTCGCGAGCTACACGCAATGAAAGCGCTGGTGCCTGTCCCTGATAACGCCAACGACGTTCGCCTGTTAAAGCGTCATAGCACGAAACGCGTGTGTCACTTGTACGGACAACGACAACGCCTGAACCAACAAGAGGAGGAACCGTTAATTCGCTTGTTAGCTTGACGCGCCAAAGCTCTTTACCACTCTCATCGAACGCCAAGAGTTCTCCAGAAGCACTCGAAAGTGCCACGGTATGACCGTCGCTACCGACACCTGCGACAGCAGAAGAATCGAGTTTTACCTCCCAAACCGCGTCGCCCGTTTCGGCATTGATGCGATAAAGTGAATTGGATCCTGCCGCGTAGATTCCAGTTTCTGTGACTTTCGGTGTTAAGAGCCCTGTGGCATTCTCGCCTAAGCTTACGGACCAGACCTTATCGACCTTCATGGTCTCTGTGAACTTTTCCAAATCCACGGGTTCACGCGTGCTCGTTGAGGAACACGCACACAAAAAAGCGCCACAAGCTGCCGCTACGAGTGCCAAACGCCAATGAGAACAATTCTTTGCCATAGTTTTGTGTTCCTAAGAGTAATTCGGTTTTAGGGTAAGGATTCAATCTTAAGTGTAACGAGAGGCGCCAAGGTATTGACCTTCTTATCAAAGTCTAAAGACTTCTGCCAAGCCTCTCGCGCCTTTTCAACGTTGCCTAAGGCAAGCTCCACGTCGCCCAAGCGATCGTAGTAAATCACTTCGCTACCTGCGCTCGGAGCCTGTTTTTGCAATACGGCAAGTGCTTCTTTGGCATTTCCCGCATCCAATTCGACAGCAGCCAATCTCACGCGAGCAAGAGTCGCGTACTCAGGGCGCTTACCCGTATCGATTACCCAAGTGAGCGCCTTACGAGCCGCGTCATAATCGTTTTCTGTCGCAGCGTTTGAGGCGAGAGCAAAAGCGGCCAATGAGGCAAAGACGTGGTCAGGGTACTCTTTCATAAGACCCTCGGAAAGCGACTTCACATTCTTTTTATCGTCTGTGACAACAGCGTTTTGTAGTTGCACGTAAGCGGCTGTGGCTTTAGCGCCCTCGTTTTTCTTGTAGTAGCGATAGCCGTTATAGCCCGCAAAAGCCAAGCAAGCTAAGGTAATCACCACTGTAATCGGTGTTCCCCACTTTTCCCACCACGCTTTTAATTGGTCTAGTGACTCTTGTTCTTCTAAATCATATGCCATAGTTCTTGGCTCCTTTACGAATCCTGTAATCCTACTAAGCTCACGCGCTTACGACTAGCCCTGCGCAAGAATTGTTTCAATTTCGTTAGCGGCAATTCTCTTTTGCTCTTCAAAAACCTGCTCGCCCGTTTCATTTCGTAAGTGCTTAACGGTGACTTCGCCTGCTTCTAACTCATCTTGGCCAACGATAATCGCCCAGGTCGCAAGAGAGGCATCGGCTCGCTTCATCTGCGACTTAAATGACGTACTTCCTGCGTGAGAGATCACCTTGGCGCCTTTATCTCGAAGCGCTTCAGCAATTAATCTTGCCTTTACTTCTGTTTCGCCACCTTGGTGCATGATGTAAATTTGAGCTAAAGGGGAACTAACGACTTTCCCTTCTTCTTTCATCAGTTCAATCACGCGCTCAGCTCCCATCGCAAAGCCCACGGCTGGTGTGGGGCGCCCCCCAAGCATTTCAATTAAGGGGTCATAGCGACCACCACCACAGATTGTCCCTTGAGCACCTAATTTTTCTGTTGTCCATTCAAAAACGGTGTGGTTGTAGTAATCCAAACCGCGAACAAGTCGGGGATTAATCACATAATCGATACTAAGAGAAGTAAGACCCTTTTCAAGCGCCTTTAAAAAGGCCAAAGAATCCTCTCCTAAATAATCAATTAACTTCGGAGCCGCGTTAACCAACTCTTGCATCGCTGGGTTTTTCGTATCGAGAATGCGCAAAGGATTCGTTAAAAGACGACGCTTGGCATCTTCATCCAAGATCTCTTCGTGTGCCTTAAAGTACTCGATTAAAGCTTGGCGATGCTTAGCACGCTCGGCAGTTGCACCCAAGGAATTAATTTCAAGTTTCGCTTCAATCCCGAGTGTTTTCCAAAGACGCGAGGTCATCGCGAGCATCTCGATATCGACGTCAGGACCTGCAAAACCCAAGGCCTCGCAGCCAAATTGATAAAACTGACGATAGCGCCCTCTTTGGGGTCTTTCATGGCGAAACATCGGGCCAAAATACCAAAGCCGCTGTGGGGCGTTGTATGTGAGGTTATGTTCAATGGCACAACGCACAATCGCACTTGTCCCTTCGGGGCGAAGGGTTAACTTTTCACCATTTAAACTATCTTCAAAGGAGTACATCTCCTTTTCAACGATATCGGTCACCTCTCCGATACCGCGGCAAAAAAGAGCCGTTGACTCAAGAATTGGCGTGCGAATCTGACGATACCCATAACTTAAGGCCACGCCCTTAGCGGCATCTTCGAACGCCTCCCAAATCGGTGTGTCCTCAGGGAGCATGTCATTCATGCCCTTAATTGCGGCAATTTTTGCCTGACTCATTTTGTTTTCTCCCCAAAGCGATTGATGACATAGCTCTCTAAAATCGCTTCGAAATCTTTTTCGATTGCCTCGCCTTTTAGGCTTGCAATCTTTTTCCCATCTGCGAAAACGGGAGCCACAGGGCTCTCGCCTCGGCCTGGAAGGCTCAATCCAATATCGGCGTTTCCCGCCTCGCCTGGCCCATTGACGACGCACCCCATCACAGCAATGCGTAGGCCTTCGGAGCCTGGCGCTTTTTTCGCCCACTCAGAACTTCGGGCTAAGACAAAATCTTGTGTCGATTTCACCAATCTCTGAAAGAGTGCATTCGAAGTTCTTCCGCAACCTGGGCACGATGTGACCTGCGGCGTAAAGCGACGAAGCCCTAGGCTTTGCAATATTTCTCTAGCAACCTGCACTTCTGAGCACCGAGCCTCGCCTGGAGACGGTGTTGTCGAGACGCGAATCGTGTCTCCAATCCCTTCGCTTAAAAGAATCGAAAGCGCCGCTGCGCTTGAAACCACACCCTTAAGCCCGAGACCGGCTTCGGTTAATCCTAAGTGAAGCGCAAAATCAGAGCCACTAGAAAGTGCTCGATACACATAAATCAAATCGGAAACGCCACTAACTTTGGCAGATAAAACCAACTTATCAGCGGGTAGCCCTAAGCTTAGAGCCGCTTTCGCGCTTTCAAGTGTGCTTTCCACAACGGTATCAAGAAACACGGTTTTCGCTTCTTTCCCCGTTTTGCGACCCTCTTCGATCCGAAGTGCGAGAAGCTCTTTGTCGACGCTACCACCATTGACACCAATGCGAACGGCTTTATCGTACTTTGCGGCCAACTCGATCATCGTCGCAAAGTTTTCTTGGTGGGCATCGCCCTTACCAACGTTACCTGGGTTAATGCGGTACTTAGAAAGCGCTTTAGCGCATGCCGCGTCTGCCGTAAGTAACTTATGGCCGTTATAGTGAAAATCGCCAACAAGAGGAACCGTACAGCCCAAACCATCCAATTTCTCTCGGATATAGGCTACGGCCTTCGCTGCCTGCGGGGTATTGACAGTTAAGCGCACGAGTTCGCTACCAGCGCAGGCGAGTTCTCGCACTTGAGCAACTGTTGCCTCAACATCTTCTGTTGGGGTATTGGTCATTGACTGCACGCAAACAGGCTTTCCCCCACCCATACGAACAACCGTATCGCCGTTTACGATAGAAACGGTGTGCGTGTGTTTTCTTGGAGCGAAAACCTCAGTCATGGCTTCCTCCTTTGAAAACATCGGTTGCTGCCTTCTTTTGCTCGACTAAGCGAATCGCGCGATGCGTTCTATCGCGAACTTCGCCTGCGAGTTGTCCGCAGGCGGCAGCAATATCGTCTCCTCGTGTACGACGCACCGTCGTCACAATCCCTGCCTCATTAAGTAGCGAGGCAAAGCGATTAACCCTCTCAACGCTCGGGGCTTTAAGGCCTGAATCCGCAAACGCATTAAAAGGAATCAAATTAAATTTACACGGGACATCGCGCACGAGCTTTAGTAAGTCTTGCGCATCTTTGTCCGAATCGTTTACCCCACCGAGTAAGAGATACTCAAAGGTAATAAAGTCGCGAGGGGCCACAGCCAAATATCTACGGCAGGCAGCCATCAATTGATCTAAGGGGTGCTTACGATTCACAGGCATAATCTGATCGCGAAGCTTATCGGTTGCAGCGTGTAGGCTTACGGCAAGAGCGACAGGAACGGCTGCCGCTAACTTATCGATTTGTCTTACAAGCCCACAGGTTGAAACCGTCACACGACGTCTTGATAGCCCATAGGCGTTATCGTCTAAAAAAAGCCTTAAAGCAATCAAAACTTGATCAAGATTCTGTAAGGGTTCCCCCATTCCCATTAGAACGACATTGCTGATTACGCGCTCATTGGGATCTGTGATTCCTGCTTCACGCCTTAAGGTGCGCTCTGCGACCCAGACCTGACCCACGATTTCAGCGGCAGTCAAGTTGCGGTTAAAGCCTTGTTTGCCTGTGGAGCAAAAAAGGCAACCCATTGCGCAGCCCGCTTGCGTAGAGATGCAAAGCGTCCCACGGTTTTCTGAAGGGATATAGACCGTTTCAATCGCGTTTCCGTCCCCGACATCAAAGAGCCACTTACGGGTGCCATCTGCACCATAGCGGCAATCCAAAACCTTCGGGGCATCGATAACGGCCTTTTGTGGAAGCTTCTCACGAAAAGACTTCGCGAGATTCGTCATTTTCTCGAAGTCATCTTCACAAAAGCGGTGAATCCAGCGCACAAGCTGCGTTGCCCGATACGGTTTCTCCCCCATATCGGCGCACCAAGCACGAACCATCTCGGAATCAAGTCCCAAGAGGTTAACTTTTTCTTCTTGCACGCTTTCCATCAAAAGGCCTCTCTCTTTACGACAAAGCGGTTTCGCTTAGCGAGAATGAATCGACAATGTCGGGAAGAAGTACGCAATTTCAACAGCCGCTGTCGCCGGAGCATCAGAACCGTGAACGGCGTTGGCATCAATGGAGCTAGCGAAGTCAGCGCGGATTGTTCCAGCAGCGGCCTTCTTCGGATCGGTTGCGCCCATTAATTCGCGATTCTTCGCGATGGCGTTTTCGCCTTCCAAGACTTGAATCATCACGGGGCCCGAAGTCATGAACTTCACAAGGTCAGCAAAGAACGGACGTTCGCGGTGCACAGCATAAAAGCCTTCGGCCTCAGCCTTAGAAAGAAGGCGCATCTGGGCGGCAACAATCTTCAAACCCGCATCTTCAAAGCGAGAATAAATCTTGCCAATCACGTTTTTGGCAACAGCATCAGGTTTAACAATCGAAAGGGTGCGTTCAACAGCCATTTTCTTTTCTCTCTTTCATAAAGGTCCGTTCATTTAAGCGAGCGGACATGACAAAAGGGCTCTCTTTTCCCTTTCTTTTCAAGGGAAATAGAACCCGTTAGGAAATACGAACCCGACCTTTAAAGAATGTGTTTTCCTTCAAAGGCGCTTAGGCGTGCGCGATTTTAGCATGTAGCGGGGAAAACATCTGAAAGGATTAGCTTGCAAATTGGATTGAAAAGAAAAGAGAATTCAAGGCTCCACAATCAAGGTGCGAGGGAGCCACAAACTATAGTCACGGGGGAGTTGTCTGTCGTTCTTTCTCACTAATTTTATGTGTAAGAAAAAGCCCGAACGAGAAAACTCATCCAGGCTTTTTCGGTAGTGCCCTACTTGTGCGACAAGAGGGCTAGAAACTCACTAGGCTTGAAGCTTTGTGGGTTCTGTGGGTTGAGCCTCACCTTCCTCGAAAGGTTCGGAACCAAGTTCACCTTCCATACGAGAAACCATCAAGGCGGTGGTGGAGTCACCAACCACGTTAATCGACGTACGAATCATGTCAAAGAAACGGTCAACGCCAGCCAAGAGTCCGACAACTTCGAGCGGAATACCAACTTGCGTAAAGACCAAGGTCGACATAATGAGACCAGCACCTGGAACACCCGCGGTACCAACAGCGGCAAGCACGCCTGTTAAAACGATGATGACCTGATCACCAATGCTAAGAGGAATACCATAGACCTGCGCAGCAAAGACAGCTGTGACACCCATATAAACGGCCGTACCGTTCATATTGATGGTGTTTCCGAGAGGAACCGCGAAAGATGCAATCGCTTTTGTAGCACCCAAGCGACGTGCCGCAACAAGGTTCGAAGCCATAGCAGCAGCCGATGAGCAGGTCGTGAAAGCGATTAACCAAGGCTCGAAGATGCCCTTGAAGTACTTGCTAAGCGGCATCCTAATCAGGAACTTCACCCATGGGATGTAGATGATGATGATTAAGAGCGATGTGGCAAGGAATGCGGCAAAGACCACTTTCGCAAGCGGCAGCAAAACAGCGAGACCGTGCTGGCTTACGACAACGGCGATTAATGCGAAAACGCCAATCGGGCCGTAGTACATCACGACTGTGGTCATACGAATCATCACGTCGCCGACGGCGTCAAAGAAGCGCGTCACGGGTTTGCCCTTCTCACCAAGAGCGTTTAGGCAGAAGCCAAACATAATGGCAAAGAAGATAATCTGCAAAATCGAGCCCTTCGCGAACGATTCCATCGGATTAATCGGGACGATGTTAAGCAGGGTCTGCGTGAAGCTTGGCGCTTTCACTGACGCCGCTTTAAAGCCCTCGACTGTAAGTGTCAATCCAATACCTGGATCGAGCGCATTGGCAATCACAAGGCCAAAGACCACAGAAATTGCCGATGTGACCATAAAGAGGATTAGAGTCCTCACGGCAACGCGACCAAGCTTAGAGATATCGGAAATGCCAGCAGCACCTGCAACAAGCGTTGCAAAGACCAAAGGCACGACAACCATACGAATCAAACGAATAAAGAGGTCACCTAAGGGTTTTAAATAGGTAACCGCAAAGTCCGTTGAGATGAACATCCCCACAACAACACCGAGCGCAAGACCGATCATCATTTGAACGGGAAGGCTCAACCAACCAGGCTTTTTCATTGCTGCCATAAATTTCTCCTACAAGGTTAAAGGCTTCCATCAGAGGGCCTTTAGAAATTCTCCTTTTGCTTTTTTTGCATTGAAACTTTTTGTTTCAACCAAAACAAATTTACACAAAAACGCAGCAAAAAAGACTTGCGTTCTTACGAAATTGACTTGCGTTAAATCAAACTTTTCACACATATTATTTTTCAATAGATCAATAGGCTTTTTCTTATATTGGTCGATAGAACTAGATATAGATTTTGCCAATTAAGACGATGATTTTTTTCTCTTATTCGCTGTAAGGAAAATCGGGGGGCTTTAAGGAGTTCTTGGGCTTAAAAAATCATAAGAAAAAGCCCGAACGAGAAAACTCATCCAGGCTTTTTCGGTAGTGCCCTACTTGTGCGACAAGAGGGCTAGAAACTCACTAGGCTTGAAGCTTTGTGGGTTCTGTTGGCTGTTCTTCTCCTTCTTCAAAAGGTTCAGAACCAAGTTCACCTTCCATACGAGAAACCATCAAGGCAGTGGTGGAGTCACCAACCACGTTAATTGACGTACGAATCATATCGAGGATACGGTCAACGCCAGCTAAGATGCCAACGACTTCAAGCGGAATACCGACTTGCGTAAAGACCAAGGTCGACATGATGAGGCCAGCGCCTGGAACACCCGCGGTACCAATAGCAGCAAGAACACCAGTTAAAACGATGATGACTTGGTCGCCAAATGTGAGCGGAAGGCCATAGATCTGTGCGGCAAACACAGCGGTGACGCCCATGTAAACGGCCGTACCGTTCATGTTAATCGTGTTACCAAGAGGAACCGCGAAGGAAGCAATCGCCTTTGTTGCACCCAAACGACGAGAGGCAACGAGGTTAGCGGCCATAGCAGCAGCCGATGAGCAGGTCGTGAAAGCGATTAACCAGGGCTCAAAGATGCCCTTGAAGTACTTAGTAAGCGGCATCCGAATAAGGAACTTCACCCACGGCACATAAATGACAATAATCAGTAGCGACGTGGCGATAAACGATGAGAGGATGAGCTTACCTAAGGGAAGTAACACAGCAAGACCGTGTTGGCTTACCACGACTGCGATTAACGCGAAAACGCCAATCGGAGAGTAGTACATCACGGTGTTTGTCATGCGAATCATGACATTGCCAACGGTATCGAAGAACTTCGTCACTGGCCGTCCCGTTTCACCAATGGCGTTTAAGCAGAAGCCAAACATGATGGCAAAGAAGATAATCTGCAAAATCGCGCCCTTAGAGAACGATTCCATCGGGTTAATCGGAACGATGTTAAGCAAGGTCTGCGTGAAGCTTGGCGCCTTCACTGAAGCGGCCTTAAGGCCTTCAGTGGAAAGTGTGAGGCCAATACCAGGATCGATCATATTGGCGATGACAAGACCGAAGATCACAGCAATCGCCGATGTCAACATAAAGAGAATCAGAGTCTTTACGGCAACACGACCGAGTTTAGCGATATCGGAAATACCCGCAGCACCTGCAACAAGCGTTGCAAAAACCAAGGGTACAACGACCATACGAATCAGGCGAATGAAAAGATCGCCAAAGGGTTTTAAATACGTGACAGCAAAATCAGCGGGGATAAACATGCCAAAAATGACGCCAAGGCCAAGGCCATACATCATGAGTGAGGGCAAGCTTGTCCAACTCGATTTTTTCTTTGTTGCCATAAATTTCTCCTTGGAAAAAAGGAATCCACCATCTAATGCTTGTGGCATCTCCTTTTGCGTTTTGTGCAATTGAAACTTTTTGTTTCAACCAAAACAAATTTACACAAAAACGCAGCAAAAAAGACTTGCGTTCTTACGAAATTGACTTGCGTTAAATCAAACTTTTCACACATATTATTTTTCAATAGATCAATAGGCTTTTTCTTATATTGGTCGATAGAACTAGATATAGATTTTGCCAATTAAGACGATGATTTTTTTCTCTTATTCGCTGTAAGGAAAATCGGGGGGCTTTAAGGAGTTCTTGGGCTTAAAAAATCATAAGAAAAAGCCCGAACGAGAAAACTCATCCAGGCTTTTTCGGTAGTGCCCTACTTGTGCGACAAGAGGGCTAGAAACTCACTAGGCTTGAAGCTTTGTGGGTTCTGT
>CAVJUW010000023.1:0-22094 GCA_963652725.1 Bacteroidaceae bacterium
GCGCTAGAGAAGCCTCAGAGTTATGGATAGAGGAAGGGAGATTCCAACCCCGTCCGCAACTGAGAAGGTCCGAGAAAACAATGATTGGGAAGGTTGGACTCTTGGCTTTGTCGATATTTCCAAAAGACGTGAGCTAGAAAAAGGCTCAGTTGCTAAAAAAACAACTGAGCCCTGAATCACTGGTGCGCCAGGTAGGATTCGAACCCGCGACCCCCTGGTTCGTAGCCAGGTACTCTATCCAACTGAGCTACTGGCGCACGCTTTGCTCTTTGCAGAGGAAGCGCATTCTACAATCAATTTTTTCGAAATGCAATGCGCATTTTAAGATTTTTAGGAGGGCTTTCGCGACGCTGGGAAGCCGTCGCGTTTTTCCTCCTTAAACGCCACTTTCATAGTTACGTAAAACTTGCCTCATAGTTACATAAAAGCCCGCAAATCTTTTCAAATTTACGGGCTTTAAGAATAAGGGAACTACTCCAAACTAAAAGAGAAGAACCTTATTGAAGTCTAGGAAGACCTTTGTCCCGTTGGGGAACATTGTGGTGTTGGCGCCCTTAACAATGACTCGGAACATATGCTCGCCGCATTCGACACGAAAGTCCGTGGAGTCACCTAAGAAGAAGCTATGACGTACAACGCCTTCTAAGGCGCCACCCGTTGTCGAAATCGAGATGTTCTCAGGGCGAACGGCGATGGTGACTTCAGGCCCTTTAAGATTGGCGGCGTTGGCAAACGATAAGTCCGTTCCTGTTAGGAACACGCGATCGCCTCGCACCTGGCCCGTTTCAAAGTTCACTAGACCAATGAAGTCAGCGACCATCTTATTGACAGGATTCGCGTAAATATCGTGCGGGTGTCCGATTTGCTGCACAACGCCTTGGCTCATCACGACGACGCGATCGCTCATAGCCATAGCTTCGCTTTGATCGTGCGTGACGTAAATGACAGTAATCTTCATCTTCTTTTGAATCGCCGAGATTTCAAAGCGCATACTTTCACGCAACTTCGCATCAAGGTTACTTAATGGCTCATCAAGAAGAAGGAGACCAGGGCGCATCACAAGTGCTCGGGCTAAAGCCACACGCTGTTGCTGACCGCCAGAGAGTTGGCTCGGGTAGCGAGCGCTATATTCAGCTAAGTGCACAAGTTCAAGCATCTCTTCGATGCGACGCTTTCTTTCCTCAGCCGGAACCTTCTGAATCTTCAAGGGGTAGCCAACGTTATCGAAAACCGTCATATGTGGCCAAACAGCATAGCTTTGAAAGACCATTCCGATGCCACGCTTTTCTGGCGGAACGAAGATTTTTTCGTCCGAACTTGAGACGACCATGTTGCCAATCGAGATGCGACCTTCGGTCGCTTTTTCAAATCCAGCGACCATGCGAAGCGTTGTCGTTTTTCCGCAGCCCGAAGGTCCAAGAATCGAGACGAACTCGCCGTCTTTCACCTCGAGGTTAAAGTCATCGACAACGGTAATGTCGCCGTAGCGTTTAAAGACATGTTCAATTTTGACTTCTGACATTTCAAAAACTCCTAAATTCCGACATTACCCTTTGTGGCCTTACTCAAGATTAAGTTACCGATTAGGACAATGAGTAAGATAATCACACTCAAAACGGAAGCGTTTTGGGTATCTGCGTAGGTCTGTAACTCATAGAGTAAGACACCGATCGTTTTGGTTTCACTGCCGTAGAGCAGTAACGACATCGTCAGCTCATAAAACGATGGCATGAAAATCAAGAACCAGCCTGCAACAATCGAGGGTGCAATAAGCGGCACGATGATGTCTTTGCAGCAGCGAAGCCAGTCGGCTCCTGAGTTAAGGGCTGCTTCTTCGAGCGAGATGTGTACTTGTGTTAATGCCGCCGAGATTGTTCTTACTGACATCGTCATGTACTTCACAAGGTAGGCGACAACGAGAATCCACATTGTCGAGTAAAGATTCAAACCGAAGTTACCGCTAAAGGTGATAATCAACGCCAAAGCAATAACAATCGAGGGTGTGCTACCGCCAACAACGGTTAATAGGTCAGGAATCGATCTACCACGTAGCGTTGTCTTTACAGCCAAGTAAGCGACAAAAAGACTTAACATCGTACCAATCGTTGCCGCAATGATGCCGTAGAGGACGGAATTCCAAATCGTTTCCATGTATTGCGATGACGTGATAACGGGAATCCAGGGATCAAAGCCGTAATTCGATAGCGAAAGCACCGACTTCGAAAGCGACTTCAAGAAGCTTGTCATCACAATCGAACCGATGGGGATAATCACGGCAATGGCTGCATAGGTTGAAATGCCAGCCACTGCGAGCCACTTCCATTTGCCTAGTTCAACAATATTCGGTCTTGTGGATTTGCCACTAATGGTTGTGTAGTCCTTGCGGCCCATCATCCAGGTCATAAAGAAAAGAAGGCCGTTGGCGATAAACATCAAGGAAGCGGCAAGTGCTGTGGAGTCTCTTACGCCTTCATCGCTACCCATATAAAGATAGGTCACGATGCGTGTGGTTAAGACTTCAATATTGCCTGGCATACCGACAATGGCGGGAATGCCAAAGCAACTACCTGCTGCGATAAAGACAAGTAAGCCACCCGCAAGAATCGAAGGTGCCATCAAAGGTAGCGTCACATTAATCAGTGTGCGAAGTGGGCTTGCGCCTGAAATGCGTGCTGCCTCTTCAAGCGTTGGATCCATCTTTTCCATCGCGCGAGAAATCGTGATGAAAGCAAAGGGACTGTAAAAGAGCGTTAAGACCCAAGCGATACCACCGAAGGTGTAGATGTTAAAGGGCGCAGTCTGCAGGTCAAAAAGCCACTTAAAGATATCGTTAAGGTATCCGACGCTTGGATTTAATAATTGTGTCCACGCAATCGCGCCCACGTAGGGCGGAATCATGTAGCTTGAAATCAAAATGGTGCGGTAGAACTTTTTCCCGGGTAAATCGGTACGTCCAACAAGCCACGCAAGCGGAAAGGTAATCACAACGCTTGCTGCCATCACAAGCAAGGATAGTTCGACCGTGTTGGTCAATGCTCTCCAGTTGACATCAAGGCTATAGACCTCGCGGTAATTTGAGAGATTGACAGAGCCGTCCTTCCAGACTGAGTCAAAGAGCAAAATGCCCATCGGAAGGATGACAAAGTAAACGAGTAAGAGCACCGCAATACCGATAACGATGGTCTTACTATTTAAGCGAAATCGCATGAAAGGAACTCCCTGGCGGAAACTCAGAAAAAAGCGGGGAGCGAAGAGCTCCCCGCCCGAGTTGCTTTTAGATTAAACGCTAAAAATTAGCGGTCCATCATGCGTTTACGGAAGTTTTCCTTAATCTTCGCATTGTTATCAGAAAGATCTTTCCAGTCGATAGCGATCTTGGTCGCGGCAATCTTACTTGTCGGAATCGAGCCTAAAGGCGCATCGATGTCACCACGCACCGGGTGCATCCAGCCCTTAACCACAGCGGCCTGACCTTCTTTGCCGAGCCACCAATCCATCAAGGCTTTGGCGCCTGTGGGGTTCTTCGTGGTCTTTAAGATCGCAATCGGAGACGGAATCATGATGACGCCATCTGTGGGGTAGGAAACCGCAAGTGGTTCTTTCTTCGCAACAGAGAGCTTTAAGATGTTCTCTTCGAGAATCATCGCAGCAGCGTATTCGCCCGTTAAGAGCTTATTCTGAATCGCGGAGTTACCCTGTTCGACTTTCATGCCATTGGCGGCTAACTTATCGAAGTATTCCCAGCCGTACTTTTGCGCTAAGGCGCCAACTGCCACATAGGCCGTGCCGCTCAAAAGCGGGTTGGGCATCGCGATCTTACCCTTCCACTTCGGATCTAAGAGATCTTGCCAAGACTTCGGAGCGTCGGCTGCGTTAAGTTTGTCTTTATTAAAGGCGATGATCATGTTGCAAACGCGAACAGAGTACCAAGCGCCGTTGGGGTCCTTATCAAGGATGACTTTGTCGTGATCTTTGGCTTTGTAAGGAAGAAGGAGTCCTTGCTTTTGAAGTGTGAGATAGTACGAGGGGTCAGCCACCATTAAGAGATCGGTACCGATTCTCTTAGCGCGGATTTCTCCGTTCATCTTTGTCATGATGTTTTCTGTGCCACCCTGGAACCAGCTAACCTTCATCTTCGGGAAGGCTTTGGCGACATTGGGTTTGCACATATTGTCGACGATGTCCGGGTACATCGAGGTGTAGACCATCGCTTTACCAGAAACTTCAGCTGCGTTGGCAAAACCGACAAAGCTCATAGCGGTGGCCGCAACGACGGCACCTAAGAGGGCTCTTTTCTGCATGTAAAACTCCTTCAAATATTTTCTAGGTCATTTTTTCCTTCAGAAACTCTCGGTCTTCCCCTAAAGAATTAGATCGAAAGGTCTAAGGAAAATCGCCTACAGTGTACTCACGAGACGGAACGCTTCGCAATGGGAAAAATTGACGAAAGACAAAGAAAAAAGCGGTACTCGGGTTTTTACCTAGATTCCGCTTTTTTCGTGCGACTAAAGCCAAATTTTATTTAGATATCAATGAGATTTAGGACGGGTTCCTTCCTTTATTTGGCGTGAGCGTTCTTTGCTTTAGTGGTCTTTTTCGTGGTATTTGCTTTTCTAAAAGTTATGGGTAAATTGAGTTTTTTAGCCACCTTGTTGGCTTTAGCAACAGTAAGCGTTGTTGCCACAAAGTCAGGCGTATGGACTCGCTCGAAAACTTTCATAAGTTCTGCTGAGTGCTCGTAGGGCCCGACATCACTTAAATACTTGAGTTTGAGTTCTTCTTGATGAATAAGCGAAAGACCGCGCATTATGTGCACAGCCACCCCAGTGGCCGAGTCTTGAGAAGCAGAGAACACATCGTGAAAAATGGTGACATTCTCGTCAAGTGATTTTTTCAAAGCCGCAATTAGCTCTGAGAATACGTCATCGGATAGTTGTTCAACCCATGCCTTGATGGGCACGGTGCGTATTGACATCCATCCTGAGAAAAAACCCACATAATTTAAAGTCTCTATAGCGGTCTTAGCTTTTCCTTCTATCGAGGAAGTTTCCATCAACGAGACTTTTTCAAATTCTTTTCTTGCCTTCTCGGTATCTTGCATCAGTCCGCGCTCGAGACCGTCTCGGACACTAAGAACCAGAGTAAGCAAATCCGCTGAACGCGTCATGGATTGAGAAAGCGCTTCGGGTGATCTATCCCAATCCTTCTCAAGGAAAACGTAAAGCGCTTCATACAAAGTGCGGGGTCTAAAGTTATCAAGAGTGATATAGCCTTCGGGATGGATAACAAACGATAGAGTTTTTTTTGCGTCTTTCATAAAAGGAGGGGTCCTTTGGGTTTTGCTGCGAATAGCTTGGAGTAACTTTTTTCGCACGATAGCGAAACGAAGCCATTTTTTTGGCTAGGGAGTTTTTCGAGTTTTCTTTTCGAAAAAAAAGGATGCAATGAATTTTCGTTGCAATTTTTCATAGCAGGCTTTTCCCTTGATTTGCCCTGATTGGCTAAAATAGCGCACCTTTTTTCGTTCGAAAGGAAACATTTCGGGCCTATAGCTCAGTTGGTTAGAGCAGGGGACTCATAATCCCTGGGTCGCTGGTTCGAGTCCAGCTGGGCCTACCAAGACAAACTATTTGCGCATGCAAGAAAAAACCACACAACCAGCCACGAGCTTTGACGCTTTTCATTTCGATGAGCGAATTACAAAGGCCATTTCCGAACTCGGATACGTCAAGCCAACTCCCATTCAAGTAAAAGCCATCCCTGCCGTGTTAGAGGGTAAAGACGTGATGGGAGCCGCGCAAACAGGCACTGGCAAAACGGCGGGTTACGGGCTTCCCGCGATTGAACGAATCTTAAGTAAAGCCAATACCTCGGTTTCGCCAGCACGTCACCCCGTGCGCATTCTTGTCTTAACGCCAACGCGCGAATTGGCCGATCAAGTAAACGTTAACTTAAAGCAGTACGCGAGCCTTACGCCGCTTCGCGTCGGTGTTGTTTTCGGTGGCGTCGATATTAAGCCGCAGCAAGCAGAGCTTTTGCGAGGCGTAGAAATTCTTACGGCTACTCCTGGTCGCTTGCTCGATCACGTCGAAAGCCGCACCGTGAATCTCTCGCAAGTGGAGATTGTGATTCTTGATGAAGCTGACAGAATGCTCGATATGGGTTTTCTGCCCGATATCTCTCGAATCTTGAAACTACTTCCTGCTAAGCGGCAGAGCTTGATGTTTTCTGCGACGTTTTCTCCTGAGATTAAGAAACTTGCGAAAACCTTTTTAGTCAATCCCGTCTATGTGGAAGTGGCGCGCCAAAATTCCGTTGCCACAACGGTCGAACAGGTTTTGTTGCGTGTGAAAGAAATCGCAAAGACCGATGTTTTGGTCGATCTTTTGCGTAACGGTTATCAAGACTACCCTGCAGCAGAATCGGTTTTGGTTTTTGTCAATTCCAAGATCGTCTGCAGAAGACTCACACGCAAATTAGAGCGTTTTGGATTTGCCGCTGAAGCGATTCACGGTGATAAGACCCAAGAAGATCGCATGCTCTCTTTGGAGCGCTTTAAAGACGGGCGTTGCAAGGTGCTTGTTGCAACCGATGTTGCTGCGCGCGGTTTGGATATCACGCAGCTTCCGTGCGTGATCAATTACGACGTGCCTTTTGTCGCTGAAGACTACGTGCATCGCATCGGAAGAACAGGAAGAGCAGGAGCCAAGGGACTCGCTTTAATGCTCGCTACCGCTGAAGAAATTCGCAACGTACAAGCAATCGAGAAACTGACGAAGCAAAAGTTTTCTCCCGTGGACTTTGATGCGCCAGAGCGTCCGAAGTGGCGCGAGAATCGTACGCCTAGACGCTTTCGTGATGATGATCACGAAGGAAGGGAACTCCCGAAAGTCGCTCCTCTTCCTAAGGCCTCATACGACCCGATTTTCGATAAACCGTATGAGCCAACAGAAAATAAGCCTCGTGAAGAAAAGCCTGAGGAATTCGTAAGTCCCCGTCCAAAAAAGAAGCCTGCGAAAGTTTCTGCTCTTTTGGGCGGCTTTAAGTCCTAGCTCACGTGTATTGAGCTTTCCCTTTTCTAGATAAAGAAAACCCCGAAATCGCAATTGTCTTTCGGGGTTCGATTCTTCAGTAGCTTAAGAAGAATTACTTCTTCGCTGCAGCTTTCTTAGCAGGAGCCTTCTTCGCGGCGGCTTTCTTAGCAGGAGCCTTCTTCGCGGGAGCCTTCTTCGCTGGGGCTTTGGCGGCTACTTTCTTAGCCGGTGTTTTCTTAGCAGGAGCCTTCTTCGCGGCGGGCTTCTTGGCGGCGGCTACTTTCTTAGCTGGGGCCTTCTTTGCGGGAGCCTTCTTCGCTGGGGCTTTGGCGGCGACTTTCTTCGCGGGAGCTTTCTTAGCAGGAGCTTTCTTCGCTACAGGCTTCTTAGCGGCAGGCTTTTTCGCTGCAGCTTTCTTAGCAGGTGCTTTCTTCGCTGCGGGCTTCTTAGCAGGAGCCTTCTTTGCAACAGCTTTCTTGGCTGGGGCTTTCTTGGCTACGGCCTTCTTGGGGGCTGCTTTCTTAGCAACAGGTTTCTTCGCGGGAGCGGCTTTCTCAGCCGGTTTCTCTGCGGGTGTCACGGCCGCAACGGCCGGTGTCTCAGGAGCATTCGTCATTACTGTTTCCTTTGGTTGTGTAGCAACGGCTACGTTGGTTTGACGAGAAACTAAGTCCAAGATTTCCGACAGTAGCGAAGTGGAAGCTTCGTACATTTCCTTGGCCACAGGCTCGCTGATGCGTCGCGCTTCAGCCGTTAATTCGGTATGAAAAGCAACGGCAGCCTTAAAAAGTCTGTCGCTCGCTTCCTTGATGCGTGACTCATCCGTTTTTTTCGTGATGGGCATGTGTTGTCTCCGAGGAGAAAATCTGACAGTCGCAAGATTAACACCTCTGAAAAAAAATAGGAAATAAATTGAAAAGAAATCTGTGATTTTCTTAGCGCATTACGCACTTTTTTCTCTTAAAAATTTTTTCTTGGTGCGCCTTTTTTTCTTCTTATGAAACGGTAAGCGTGCAATCGATGAGAAAACGACAGACGCGATCTGCAACTCTCGTTTCCAACGAAGGGGGACTTCTTTTTTTGGATGCGCGAGATGTGCGCAAAACGACATTCGTTAATTTTTTGCTAAACTGCGGCCCGCTCGCGACGACAAATGCCGTTTTTCTTGGAAGGGTGGCAGAGAGGTCGAATGCGCCGGACTCGAAATCCGGTATACGGTTATACCGTATCGTGGGTTCGAATCCCACCCCTTCCGCCAAGTGATATTCCTTTTATGAAGCGCGGTTTTCAAGCGCTCGATATTTTTTTAGGGATGTAGGCGCTTTTTCTTGTCGCACAAGTTAGATGTGACCAACTCGATTCGTCGGTCGCTTGAAATAAATAATCAAGGCTTAAATAGGTATCTTTTTCCCGCTATTTTGTTTTTGATGAAGGGAAGGCCTTTACCGAGTAGCAATTAAAAAAAGAGCAAGATAAGGCTCTTACGTTGCCTCGTAAAACTCAAACAATTTATTTTTGTGTGCGTATCCAATCTTCTTATTTGAAGCGAAAGTACGCACCCCAAGTCAATGTATTTACTACGTGTGTGAGGATTCGCTTCGTGACTGATTCCGTAGAACCCACAGTGCTTATTGAAACGGCGCTCTTAACAAGTCCCGTTGCGTTAAAGCTTGAAGATCTTTCGCGCCTTTTCGATGGCCATTTGGATAACGATGCTTTAATCGATGCCTTAGGCCACATCGCTGAATTTTGGGAGCAGCGCGGCTTGCGGCTTAAGGAAACAGAAAGCGGTTGGCGCTTTCAGAGTGTTCCTGAGCTTTCTTCTTACTTAGCAAAATTAACCGAAGAAAAACCCGCGAAATATTCCCGCGCTGTTTTAGAAACCTTGGCAATCATTGCGTATCGGCAACCAGCGACGCGAGGCGATATTGAAGAGATTCGTGGTGTCGCTGTTAACCCCAATGTCATTCGCCAATTGGAAGAACGCGGTTGGATTGAAACCATTGGCCACCGAGAAAGCCCAGGGCGCCCTGCGCTTTTTGCGACGACCTCTCTTTTTTTAGATGACTTGGGGCTTAAGAGCTTAGCTGACCTTCCGCCCTTAACCGGAGAGGAGCCTAAGGGCGAGGAGTTCGAACTCTTTGCCAACGAAATCGAAGAAAAGGTCGAAACCAAAAACGAAGAAGTCAAAAACGAAACACAAAATGTAACGAGAGACGTTGCAACCGAAGAGAAGAAAGATGATCAGTGAAGAAAACGAAGAGGCAGGAAAGCTCACAGAAGTAACAACTGAAGAAAAACCGTCTCGCAAAAAGTTAACACTTAAAAAGTCGGTTCGCCGTCCGCGTGTTACGAGAAAGAAAAAGACAGAGGACGCAGTTGAGTTTAAAGACGAGGCATCTTGTGAGTTAAGTGTCGCTTCTGAAGACGAAAAGCCCGAGAGCGCTACAGAAAAAGAGAGTAAAGAAAAGAGCGCTATTAAATGCGTTTCTGTCGAAACGCCATCTCTAGAAGTTAAGGAAGAAGAATCAAGTTCTCTTGAAATTGCGCCCTGCGAAAATTCCGAAGAAGTATCTCAAGTCGTAGAGAACGAAGAGCTCGATTCCCCGAAAGAAGCAACTCCCGTATTCGATTGCTCTGGGGCAACAGAACAGGAGGCTGAAGCGAGTTTTACAGCAGAAAAGTTCTTTGATCCCTTGGTGCAAAAACGCGGCAAGAAGGCGGCTAAAAAAGCCCTTGTCGCACAAAGCGAGAAACTGCATAAGGTTTTAGCTGACGCCGGAATGGGTTCAAGGCGCGATATGGAGCAACTCATTTTGGAAGGCCGCATTTCTGTTAATGGTGTTCCTGCGCACTTAGGGCAGCGTGTGCTCCCAACTGATGTTGTCCGCATGAATGGCCGAGTTGTTAAGCAAGCCAATGCCGCAACAGGGAAAAAGCGTGTCCCACGAGTGCTCGTTTACAACAAGCCCGCAGGAGAAATCGTAAGCCTCGATGACCCAGAGGGGCGTCCGAGCGTTTTCGAGCATCTCCCGAAAGTGAGCAATGCCCGCTGGATTTCTGTTGGCCGCTTGGACTTTAATACCGAAGGCCTCCTACTTTTTACAACAAGCGGAGAGTTAGCTAATCGCTTGATGCATCCGCGCTACGGGATTCAAAGACAATATGCCGTGCGTGCTGTTGGCGTTTTAAGCGATGAAGCCCGAGAGGCACTTACCACAGGCATTGAATTAGAAGACGGCCTAGCCAATTTCAACGCCATCGAAGATCGTGGTGGAGAGGGCGCGAATCGCTGGTACTTGGTGACGATTTCTGAAGGAAGAAATCGCGAAGTGCGTCGTATGTTTGCCGCTGTGGGGTTAACGGTGAGTCGCTTAATTCGTGTGCGTTATGGTGCGGTGCAATTGCCACGCAATTTGGCGCGCGGCAAAACGCTTGAATTGCGTAGTGACTGGGTTAGCGCCTGGATCGCTGACTTAGGATTGGATGAGGCAGGCGCCTCTCGCGAAGGAAAACCGCAGACAGCGAAAGCCAATCGCAACAAACACCACAAATCGCATGGCGCAAGGCCTCATGCGATCGACCCGATGACAAGCACGGTCCACTATTTAGCTAGTGGCAGTTTAGGGACAACGTCAAAGCTTTTTGCAAAGAGACTCTCGGACGCAGACGCTGGGTTAACTGGCAGAGCGAAGGCCTCGAACGGCTCTCGAGGAAGGCGCCACGCCCCTCGTAAGCGGTTTTCGTCCTAAGCTAAAGGGAAGGAAAGAAGAAATTTCTTTCGTTTTCAGCGCATTTTTCGCATAAAAAATTGCGTATTTTCTTGTTTTCTCTTTTGGGCCTCCCTATAATGAGGCCCGAAAAGGAAATAAGGCTCATTTGAGCTTTTTTCTTTACGCATCACTAATGACTATGAATCGCTATAGATTCATAGCTCCCGAGGTTGAAGGGAGAGATTAGGGATGGGCATGGTGCCCGTCCTTTTTTTATGGCTTTTTATTGGATAAACGATTGAGACTATGCAAAAGAGCCTCTCAGAAATGAGTGCCATTGTTGCCGATACGGTCACAGGCTTGGGCTATGAATTCGTTGAATTCGAGCGCCTAGCTCGGGGACTTATTCGTGTGACCATTGACAGCGCAAACGAGGGTGGCATTGGAGTCGATGATTGCGAGCGCGTAAGCGACCAATTAACGCGTCTATTTACCGTTGAGGCAATCGACTTTGAGCGCCTAGAAGTTTCAAGCCCTGGAGTTGACCGCCCTTTAAAGCGTTTGGTTGATTGGGTGAGGTTTGTTGGACGCGAAGCACACGTTGAGCTTTTCGAGCCATTGCATGGACCAGAATTGCCCGAAGCCGGGCGCCGTAAGTTTGATGGTCACATACTGAGCGCAACCGAAGAAGCCATTGAATTTTCAATCGAAGAAATACAGCATGCGAGAACGCCATCTGAGGCTGCTCGCGCAAAGAAAAAGAGCAAGGCACGAAAGCCCGCTCTTACCGAAAAGATTGTCGTGCGATTTGCATTTAGCGATGTCGATCGCGCCAATTTGATTGCCCAACTTGACTTTAAAGGAAATAAACGATGAGCCGCGATATGCTCGAGATGGTCGATGTATTGGCCCGTGAAAAAGAGGTTGAGAAGAGTGCCGTTTTCGGCGTCTTGGAACATGCATTAGCCAGTGCTGTGAGAAAAGCGCAGTTCCCTGGTGAGGATGCCGATGTTGTCGTCAAGGTCGACACAGAAACAGGCGACTGGACCGCTAAGCGCCGCTGGCTCATTGTTGATGATGCCGCTGGTCTGCAGCAGCCCGACCGCGAAGAGATGTTTTCCGATATCTCAGAAGAGTATCCGGATTTGAAGGTGGGCGATTACATTGAAAAGCCCATTGAGAATATCAACACCTCGGGGCGCCGCTTTGCGCAGGATGCGAAACAAGTGATTTTGCAGCGCTTAAGAGACGCTGAGCGCGAGCAAGTTTTAAAGGAATTCTTAGAGCGCGATGAAAAGATCGTAAGCGGTCAAGTCAAACGCGTCGACAAGGAAGGCGCGATTATTGAAATCGGTCGCTTAGAGGCGCGTTTACCACGCACAGAAATGATTCCGCGTGAAAACCTTCGTATGACAGATCGTGTTCGTGCCTACGTGCTTCGTATCGATGAGTCCACCAAGGGTAAGAATGTGATTCTTTCCAGAGCTTGCCCGGAATTTCTCATCAAGCTTTTTGAGTTAGAGGTTCCTGAAATCGAAGAAGGCGTTGTGGAGATTAAGTCAGCTGCGCGCGATGCGGGTATGCGAGCGAAGGTCTCGGTGATGAGTCACGATAAGCGCGTTGAACCCGTTGGTACCTGCATTGGTATTCGTGGTTCACGCGTGACAGCAGTCACCAATGAACTTGCGGGCGAACGAATCGACGTTGTGCGCTATGACGACAATCCTGTCCAATACATTGTTGAAGCGTTAAAGCCAGCGAAAGTCACTAAGGTCGTTGCTGACGAAGAAGCGCACTCGATGGATGTGATGGTTGATGAGGAGAACCTTGCGATTGCTATCGGCACGCACGGACAAAACGTTCGCTTAGCCACGGAGCTCACAGGCTGGCAAATCAACATCATGACTGCCGAAGAGGCCGATAAGAAACACGCTGAAGAAATCGCTGAGGCCTGTGGCGAGTTCGTTAAAGAGCTCGATATGGACGAAGAAGCGGCGGCGGCTCTTATCGATAGCGGTATCTACACATTGGAAGAACTCGCTTACGTTCCTGAGCAAGAAATTGTCGATCTCGGACTTTTCGATCGCGAAACGGTTGTTGAGTTACGTAATCGCGCCCGTAGCGCTCTTCTTTCTCGCGCCTTAAAGCGTGAAGAGAACCTACGGCAGGCAGATGCCACACTTCTTGCAATCGAAGGGATGGATAACGACTTGGCCGCCAAACTTGTCGAGCACGGAGTTAAGACTGCGAACGACTTAGCAGATCTCGCAAGCGACGAACTCGTTGAGATGACAGGCGTTGCTGAAGATCGCGCTAATGCCCTAATCATGGCAGCTCGCGCCACCTGGACCGAGGAAAAGAAGTAAAAGGCCCCTGAGGAGAAAGACGATATATGGCAATTAGTACAGTAACCGAGTTTTCCCAGGAGCTCCATATTCCAGCCAAAGTGCTCGTTGAGCAACTGAAAGCGGCAGGCATTGCGGTCGTTGATGAAAATTCAACAGTAAGCGATGCCGATAAGGCCAAGCTCTTGGAAAACTTACATACCGAACGCACACAAAACACTAAGCCGCGCAAGATCACCATCATGCGTCGTGAGACCTCGACAATCCGTCAAAATGACGGGCAGGGTGGTGCTCACACCATCGAAGTTGAAGTGCGCCGTCGTCGCGTGTTTGTGAAAAACACGCAGGCTGAAGCGGCTCGCCTAGCGCAGATGAAAGCTGCGCAAGCCGAAATCGAGGCTAAAGCGCGCGAGGAGCTTGCGAAAAAGGAAGCCGAAGCGAAGGCTGCTGCCGAGAAGGTAAAGGCCGCTACTGCCGCCGAAGCTGCCGCTCAAAGCGCTCCAAAGGCCGCTTCCGTAGCTAAGACAGATCCCGCGAAAAAGGAAGTTGCGGCAGCACCGACTCCTGAGGCGAAGCCAAATCCCGCAAAGGAAGAAAAGAAGGCTGAAGTTAAGAGCGAAGTAAAGAAGGAAGTACCCAAGGCTAAGAGCGAAGAAAAAACCGTTCAAAAGCCAGCTCAAAAGGCTCAGCCTAAGGAAAAAGAGCGGAACGAAAAGCCTGCGAAGGCCCAAAAGCCAGCGGAAGCTAAACCCAAGGCTGCTGCAAGAACCGTAGCTCCTGCGGCAAAGCCTGCTACCCCGCAACTTACTGCCAAAGAAAAAGAGGCTCTCGAAAAGGAGCGCGATGCCGCACGTCGTAAGGCTCAAGAAGAAGCCGAAGCGATTCGTCAGATGCTTGCGCGTCCGAAGGTTGTCTTAAAGGCAAAAGCCTCAGTGGTTAATCGCCCTGCGGCTCCCGCAAAAGAAGAAAAGAAGCCCGAAAGGAAAGCTCTCTCTACCCAAAACGAAGAGCGTAGCGAGAATTCAAAGAAGGGCGGCTTTAAGGGTCGCAATAGAAACGAACGTTCGGGCTCTGATATGGGTTGGGGAGAAGAGACCCGCTCGCATCGCGCAATGAAAACCCGTGGCGCAATCGACGGTGGCACCGAAGAAGAAGGCAGTTGGCATCGCTCAAAGAAAAAGAGAGATCGCCATACGCCAGTAGCCACAGTGATGCCAACAGAACCCATCGTTCGTGAAGTAAGTGTCCCAGAGACGATTTCTGTTGCAGAACTTGCGCGCAAGATGGCCGTGAAGGCAACAGAGGTAATCAAGACCCTTATGAAGATGGGGCAGATGGTTACCATCAATCAGATGCTCGATCAAGACACAGCGATGATTGTTGTCGAAGAAATGGGCCACAAGGCTGTGCAAGCGAAGATTGACGACCCAGAAGCGCTCTTAGGGGAGCTCTCTCAATCCTCAGAAACCTATCCTGCGCTTTCTCGTCCTCCGGTTGTGACGATTATGGGTCACGTCGACCATGGTAAGACCTCTTTGTTGGACTATATTCGTCGTGCGAAGGTCGCCGCTGGGGAAGCGGGCGGCATCACGCAGCACATCGGTGCTTATCACGTGAAAACGCCGCGCGGCATTGTTACATTCTTGGATACCCCAGGGCACGAAGCGTTTACCGCCATGCGTGCGCGTGGCGCGCAAGCGACCGATATCGTGATTTTGGTTGTCGCAGCTGACGACGGCGTTATGCCGCAAACTAAAGAAGCGATTGCTCACGCCAAGGCCGCGAAGGTGCCTCTTGTTGTGGCGATCAATAAGATCGATAAACCCGAAGCCAATCCTGAGCGAGTGCGAAACGAACTCGTTCAAAATGGCGTGATGCCAGAAGAGTACGGTGGCGATGTGCCGTTTATTCCAGTCTCAGCGAAAACCGGTCAAGGCGTCGATGAACTATTAGAGAATCTACTCCTACAAGCGGAAATGCTTGAATTAAAGGCGCCTGCTGAGGGACCCGCGAAGGGCTTAGTTGTTGAAAGCCGCTTAGATAAGGGTCGTGGCCCCGTGGCCTCTGTCTTAATTCAAAGTGGACTACTTAATAAGGGCGATATTGTTCTTGTTGGTCAGGCCTATGGTCGAGTCCGTGCGATGAATAACGAACTCGGGAAATCGGTTGCCGCTGCTGGTCCCTCGATTCCTGTGGAAATTTTGGGTTTATCCGATGTCCCACAAGCCGGTGACGTGCTCCTTACCGTTCCTGATGAAAAGAAGGCTCGTGAAGTGGCGCTCTTTAGACAGAGCCGCAACCGTGACGTTCGCTTAGCGCAACAGCAAAGCGCGCGTTTAGATAACGCCTTTAACCAAAATGGTGATGTAAAGACCTTGTCTGTGGTGATTAAGGCTGACGTTCAGGGCTCTCAAGAAGCGATTTCTGCTGCCCTTTTGAAGCTTTCGACAGACGAAGTGCGCGTACAGGTGGTCTATAGCGCTGTTGGCGGCATCTCTGAAACCGATGTGAACTTAGCAGCGGCTAGCCGCGCGATTATCATTGGCTTTAATGTGCGAGCCGATGCGATGGCTAAGAAGACTGCGGAAACTAACGCCATTGAAATCCGTTACTACAACATCATCTATGACGCAATCGATGATGTGAAAGCGGCGATGAGTGGCATGCTCGCTCCTGAGCGTAAGGAAACGGGTATTGGACTACTTGAAATTCGCCAGACGATTCACATTCCGAAGGTCGGGCTCATTGCTGGGTGCCGCGTCTTAGAAGGTGTGGTGCGTCGCAACGCAAGTGCGCGTCAGCTTCGCGATAACGTCGTGATTTGGACAGGGGAACTTGCGAGCTTGAAGCACTTTAAGGATGACGTGCGTGAAGTTCAGGCCGGTAACGAATGCGGCTTGTCCCTCAAAGGGCACGATGACATCAAGGAAGGCGACCAACTCGAAATCTTTGAAGTCACGGAAGTGGCTCGTACGCTTTAGGAGTTTTCGGTTATGAAGAGTACGAAACCCGGTCGCAGTGTGCGAATCGCCGAGCAAATCGCGCGAGACGTCGCTGAGTTGATTCCGACTGAGTTGCGTGATCCGCGCATTGGCTTTGTGACGATTACGGGCTGTGAAATCACGCCCGACTACGCACACGCCAAAGTGTATTTCACGGTTTTGGGCGCAGACCCCGAGGAGTCCTTATCGGGGTTAAACGCCGCTGCCGGACGGCTACGCAACCTTATTTTTAAGAAGTTACGTATCCACACGGTCCCGACACTGCATTTTGAGCATGACAAATCCGTTGAACACGGTTTTGAAATGGATCGCGTGATTGCCAAAGCGATGCAAACCACGAGCGAGAAAAGCGATGAAGTAAAGGAGCCCAAGGCATAAATTATGGGAGCTAAGGGTGATATGGTTGATGGCGTCTTATTGCTCGATAAGCCCGAGTCGATGAGTTCGAATTGGGCTTTGCAATTGGCGCGACGGTTACTTAACGCACAAAAAGCCGGTCACACGGGAACATTAGACCCGATGGCAACTGGCCTTTTGCCACTGGCGTTTGGTAACGCGACAAAGTATTCAACCGATCTCTTAACGGCCGATAAGACCTATGTGGCTACGATGCGATTCGGGGCAAGGACCGATACGCTTGATAAAACGGGAACGGTTTTTGAGGTAAGCCTCGTAAGACCAACCTTGGAAACGATAAATGAGGTGCTTCCTGAATTTACGGGCGCGATTATGCAAAAGCCCCCGATGTATTCGGCAATTAAGCATGGGGGCCGTAACCTTTATGAGTTAGCAAGGCGTGGCATTGAAGTCGAAAGAAAAGCGCGCGAAGTGACTGTGAAAAGCCTTAAGGTTCTTCACTATGAGGGGGATGATTTAACCTTTGAAGCGACAGTAAGTAAAGGCACTTACATTCGCGTATTAGCCGATGATTTAGCGCAACGCCTTTTTACCTGTGGCCACTTGGTTTCACTCAGGCGCACGCGTGTGGGGAATTTAAAGGTTGAGGATGCGATTGATTTTCAAACGCTCGATGAGAAAAGAAAGAGCGTCAAGGAGCGTCGCGCCCTATTAAAAGGGACAGATTTTTTACTGCAAAGCCTTCCCAAGATTGAATTGACTGAGGCTCTTGCAAAACGATTACAAAACGGTCAGAGGCTAGCGATTGATGCAACGCCTACTGGCGAGGCTCGGGCCTATGGGCCAGGGCAAAAATTATTGGGAGTGGTTCGAATTGACGAACGTGGAGTTGTTCATCCGAGCCGCTTAATTAAGTTTTTAGGAAACTCCGAAACATCTATCGGGAAAGAAAGACTATGACACGAGCAATTCGTAATATTGCCATCATTGCCCACGTTGACCATGGTAAGACAACTATGGTCGATAAGTTGTTGCAATGTGCGGGGACCTTCCGAGAGAATCAGCAGGTCGATGAACGCGTAATGGATAGCGGAGATATTGAAAAAGAGCGCGGCATTACGATTCTTGCCAAAAACTGTGCTGTTGAGTACGAAGGCATTCACATTAACATCATTGACACACCGGGGCACGCCGATTTCGGTGGTGAAGTCGAACGCGTGCTTTCGATGGTCGATGGCGTTTTGCTTTTGGTCGATGCTGTCGAAGGCCCAATGCCTCAGACGCGATTTGTGACACGTAAGGCCTTAGCCGCTGGCTTAAAGCCCATTGTTGTCATCAATAAGATCGATCGCGTGGGAGCTCGTCCCGAGTGGGTTGTCAATCAAACCTTTGATTTGTTCGATAAGTTAGGTGCAACAGAAGATCAGCTCGATTTCCCGGTGATTTATGCCTCTGCTCTTGCCGGGTACGCTGGGTACACGAGCGATGTTTCTGAACTTGAGAAAATTGGCAACATGAAAGCCGTTTTCGATACGGTTATTAAATACGTGCCTGTGCGTGAAGATAACGCCGATGCCCCATTGCAGCTTCAGATTTGCTCGCTTGACTACAACAGCTACGTAGGAAAGATTGGTATCGGTCGTGTGCATCGTGGGCGTATTAAGGGTGGAGAGCAGGTCGCCTTGATGGACGGGCCAGAGAGCGAACCGCGCCTTGTGAAAGTCGGACAAATTCTTCAGTTCGAAGGCTTAGATCGTAAGGTTGTTAACGCCGCGCAAGCTGGCGACATCGTCCTTATTAACGGCATCGATGACTTAAATATCGGCACAACGATTACCGCGGTTGACCACCCTGAGGCGCTTCCGATGCTAAAGGTTGACGAGCCGACTTTGACGATGACCTTTATGGTCAACACTTCGCCCTTAGCAGGTAAAGAAGGGAAATTTGTCACGAGCCGTCAGATTCGCGAGCGTTTAGAGCGTGAGTTAAAGAGCAATGTCGCTATGCGTATGCGTGAAACGGGAGACGAAACCGTTTGGGAAGTCTGCGGTCGTGGTGAATTGCACTTGACGATTCTGATTGAGAATATGCGCCGCGAAGGTTATGAATTGGCCGTGGGTCGTCCGCGCGTTCTTTTAAAGGAAGTCAATGGCGTCAAGCAAGAACCCTATGAGCAGCTTTCCGTTGATGTGGAAGAGGCCCATCAGGGCGCTGTGATGGAAGAGCTTGGACGTCGCCGTGGCGATTTACTTGATATGCAATCCGATAGCCGGGGACGTGTGAGATTAGAGTACAGAATTCCTGCTCGTGGTCTGATTGGCTTTCAGTCGCTCTTTTTAACGATGTGCCGTGGCACGGGCATTATGAGTCACGTCTTTGATAGCTACGGGCCGATTAAGCAGGGAGACGTTGGTGAGCGTCGTTCTGGTGCGATTATTAGCCAGGATAATGGCGCAGCGGTTGCCTATGCGCTCTGGAAGATTCAAGAGCGTGGCCGCCTTTTTGTGAGCCCCGGCGACCCCTTGTACGAAGGTATGATCATTGGCGAACACGCCAAGGAAAACGATATCGTCGTCAATCCCATCCGCTGCAAACAGTTAACGAACATCCGTGCCTCAGGTACCGATGAAGCGATTCGCTTAGTGCCTCCTGTGGTGCTTACGCTCGAGAGCGCTGTCGAATTCATTAACGATGATGAACTCGTTGAGATTACACCGAAGTCGATTCGCTTACGTAAGCGTTGGTTAAAGGAATTCGAGCGGCGCCGTGCGGCTCGTGCCGAACGCGAAGAAAGCGTGATTAAGGAATAGCTCAGCAATGTCAAAGAAGACAAAGGACCTATGTCCTTGTGGCTCAGGGAAATCGTTTGATGCTTGCTGCGGACGGTTTATCGTCCGTGGCGAGTCACCTCAGACGGCAGAAGAACTCATGAGAAGCCGCTACACGGCCTTTGTCGTCAATGACTTAAATTGGATTCGATTGACGTGGGCTCACGAAAAGTGCCCCGAGGATGTTTCTTGCTCGCCATCGATCAAATGGATTGACCTCTCAGTGAAATCTCATAAGAGAATCGATGATACTCACGCGACCGTGGAATTTGTCGCACGCGCTCGCGATGGAGCAACGGGAGCGTTTCGGATGCATGCGGTCTCTTGCTTTGAAAAGCGAGACGGTCGTTGGTTTTACGTCGAAGACGTTCCAGAAAAGTGATGGCAATGAACGTCAGCCCTTGGCGCTTTTGTGTCGCCCCTATGCTCGATTGGACAGACAGTCACTGTCGCGTCTTTCATCGCGCCTTAAGTAAGAGGGCTCGCCTTTATACCGAAATGGTCACAGCCCCTGCCTTGGAGTTTGGGGATAGGGCTCGTCTTTTGCGTTTCAATGCCGCTGAGCACCCCGTAGCTTGCCAGGTTGGGGGTAGTGACCCCGAGCAACTTAAAAAGGCCGCTCGTTGGATTACAGAGACTGGGTACGATGAGATTAATCTAAATTGTGGGTGTCCGTCTGAACGCGTCCAAAAGGGAAGTTTCGGGGCTTGTTTGATGCTTGAACCTAAACTTGTGGCCGAGTGTTTTAAGGCCATGTCTGAGGTAACGACGCTTCCTGTGACAATTAAACATCGTGTTGGTGTCGATGGGCGTGATGACTATGGGTTTGTTCAGGAGTTTGTTGGAACGCTTTTTGAAGCAGGTTGCAGGGTTTTTATTGTTCACACGAGATCTGCGTGGCTTAAGGGCTTAAGCCCCAAAGAAAACCGTGAAGTGCCGCCCTTAAGGCGCGAGTACGCTACGCAACTTAAAAAAGAGTTTCCCGAAGCCACCATTGTTGTCAATGGCGGCATCCATGATTTAGGGCTTGCCGAAGAGCTCTTAAAGTCAGTCGATGGCGTGATGCTCGGTCGCGAGGTTTACACGAATCCTTGGATTCTCTCGGATGTGGACGCTAGGCTTTTTGAAGAAAACTCAATTCCCGTAACGCGAGAAGCGGTGATTGAAGAAATGACGCATTATCTTGAAGTTAATGCGGCAGATCCCAAATTGCCTCGTGCAACAGCTCGACACATGTTGGGGCTCTTAAATGGCCTAGCAGGAGCGAAAAGTTGGCGTCGTTTTCTTTCGAGCCCAAAGTCGTATGCGCAATTTGGTAGCAATGTCTTACGCGAAGCCTATGCAAGAGCTGGATGGCGTGAGAGTACGCAGTTAGACTCCATGATGGAGGATGAGGATTTCTTCTAAAGGAATCCTTCTTCGCATCCTTGCGCCATTGCCAAAAATCTCAATAAGGACCCTATTGAGACCCAAATTTCGTCAGGTCGTACTTCGTCGCTCGTCCTGAGCCAAGTTTTACAAGATACGCTTCTTTTACAAGTCTCTTAAAGTAATCACGCAAGGTGAACTTGTTGACCTTTAGGGTTTTGGCCATTTGCGCAATATCCATCGGACCGTGAGACTGAATCTTCTCGATAATTCTCAAAGAGAGTTCAGGCATGACGCGCAAAAGATGTTCCTTTTGAATTTTCTTTTCAAGATTTTTCTGTTGCTTAACGAGAGACTTCAAAAAATAGACAAGCCAGACGCCCCAATTGGGCTCTTTCTTTTGAAGTGTTTTTTGAGTTGTGCGCAAAGCGATGTAGTAGTTGTCTTTCGAGGCCTCGATAATGCTTTCTAAGGAGCTATAAGGCACGTATTGATACCCTGAGCGTAGGAGTAGTAGCGTCGTAAGTGCTCTTGACAATCTACCGTTTCCATCTTGGAAGGGATGAATCGCCAAGAAGGAAACCACGAACATCCCGATGACAATGAGACAAGGAAGTTTCTTTTCTGAAAGCAGGCGATTTGTCCAATCAACTAATTGCTTCATATATTGAGGTGTCTCGAAGGCACTCGCCGTTTCAAAAACAACGCCTATGGCGTGACCTTTGCTATCAAAGGCTGTGACACTATTGTCGATTGTTTTGTAGGAGCCTCTGTGACGCGCATCTTTGCTACGCGGGCGCATAAGGATGCTGTGCATTTGTTTGATGATATTTTCCGTCAAAGGCATTTCTTCCCAAGACTCAAAAATTTCATTCATCAACATGGCGTAGCCAGCGACTTCTTGTTCATCTCTCTTTCGAAAAGATTGCGTTGAAAGCCCTTCCATGATTTTTGCAACTTCCATGTCTGTAAGTTTGGTACCTTCAATGCGGGTCGACGATCCAATGCTCTCAATTGTTGCAATGCGTTTGAGTTCGGTAAGCCGCGTTGGCGCAAGGTTACCGAAGGCTTTCCAACTGCCCTTGAATTCTTCGATTTCAAGGAGCAAAGAAACAATTTCGTTATCGAAGGTAAACGATTCTTCGTTGAGGTGAAGTTTCATGACGAGCCCATTAGAAAACAGCAGTATCCATTAGAAAGACATTATATGCCATTAGATTCCATTACATGGCATTGGTTCCCATTAGAAGGGAATTTCTCTAGCCCAAGAGCAGAGAAGGTCGTTGGCGGTTGCTGACGTATTAATTAGGATTTGCGATCTTCGTTCTTCTCTTTGAAGGAACAATCGTCTCCTCGCTCGCTCGAATTGAATGCGTAAGATGGTTTTCCCAGTTTTCCTTGTAGGTCTTAGCCATTGGGAAAGAGCGAAGCACCAAAAGATTTTCAG
>CAVJUW010000024.1:0-20637 GCA_963652725.1 Bacteroidaceae bacterium
GATCTAACGGGGACATTTAATCTATTTGTGCGGCTCTCGTTGCTTGAAGGTCGTATCCCATTTGAAATCTCTCTAACTAAGCCCAACGAGGAGAAACAGCCGCTGCGATCTTGGAAGCCAAAAGGATTGCAAAAGATCGATCTTTTAAGGGCTGCAAGAACTTAGATAAGCTCTTTTCCGATTTAGAAGCCTAAAGTCATCACCTCAAACTGCCTTGCACCACAAGCTACCACAAAAAACACATAAAAATTGGCATAGTCGCCACAAAAATATATAATTATGTGCAAAGGTTCACATAATTCTATATAAAAATGTGCAATAGGCGAGTTTATGGAAAGATTAATTCTCAAAAAGCTACATCTTTGGAAAGAATCCCCTTACCGTAAACCCCTTATTCTCACGGGCGTGAGGCAGGTCGGCAAAACATGGCTCCTCAAAGAATTCGGACGACTTTACTATGAGAACACGGCCTACTTTAATTTTGACGAGAACCAAGACTTCAAGCAATTCTTTAAAAGCACAAAAGACATTGACAGAATTTTGCAAAATCTGATGCTCGCAACAGGGCAAAAGATTGTCCCAGAAAAGACGCTCATCGTTTTTGACGAGATACAAGATGCGCCTGACGTCATGAATTCACTGAAGTATTTTTGCGAGAACGCACCGAAATACCACATCGCTTGTGCCGGCTCTCTTCTCGGTATTGCGCTTGCCAAACCCTCCTCTTTTCCTGTTGGTAAAGTGAACTTCTTAAAAGTTTACCCAATGACCTTTAAGGAGTTTTTACTCGCTAATGGAGACAAAAACCTTGCAGCGTACATCGATACTGTCAATGAGTTGAATCCTCTCCCCGATGCATTCTTTAACCCGCTTTATGACAAACTGAAGATGTATTTTGTGACGGGGGGCATGCCTGAGCCAGTGCTTATGTGGACTCAGGCACGCGACGTTTCCGCTATGCAAGAAGCTCTAGCAGACATAATCGGCGGCTACGAGCGCGATTTTGCTAAGCATCCAGGCATCAGTGAATTTCCAAAGCTATCATTGATTTGGAAATCCGTCCCCTCCCAACTTGCACGAGAAAACAAGAAATTCCTTTACAGAGTTGTGAAACAAGGAGCTCGCGCACGAGACTATGAGGATGCATTACAGTGGCTTGTGGATGCACAACTGCTTTATAAGGTCTATCGAAGCAGCGCACCAAGACTGCCAATTTCAGCTTACGATGAACTAACGGCCTTCAAAATTTATCTTGCTGATGTTGGCCTCTTGCGACATTTATCTCAACTTGCCCCAACGGCATTTGGTGAGGGAAACCGCCTATTTACCGAATTTAAAGGTGCGCTTACAGAAAACTTTGTTCTTCAATCTCTTATGGTGCAATTTGATGTCATGCCACGATATTGGAGCCAAAATAATCCACCTTATGAAGTCGACTTTTTGATCCAAAGAGAAAACGACATCTTCCCTGTTGAAGTTAAGTCAGAAACCAACACCATTAGCCCAAGCATGAAAAAATTCTCGAAGCTCTTCTCTGAGGAAATTAAGCTTCGCGTTCGCTTTTCCTTAGCGAACTTAAAACTCGATGGCAATGTTCTAAACATCCCACTCTTTATGGCCGATAAAGCCAATCATCTTATCGGCTTAGCGCTTGAGAAAATCAAGTCCTCCAACTCTTAACACCCAACTTTAGGCGCTAGAATCCATCTCGCAACGTTAGGTGTACTGCAGCCGTTTTGCTGCAGTTGAGAGAGTGCCTCTGAACCTGATCCGATTCACATCGGCGTAGGAAAACGTGCGAAAAGCCTCCCTATTTTAGGGATGCACTCTGCCCTTCCCACGCCACTTTTTCTAAACGAGAAAAACGTGACGATTCAATCCATTACGATTCATCCCGCAAAGGAGAATCCTTTGCGGCCAGATACCAAAGCACAACAATCTTCAACAGGAATTCTCCCTGGCTCACGACGCATTTATGTCAAAGGCTCTCGAGATATCTTGGTTCCGATGCGAGCGATTGACCAAGAGGATTCCCAACTTCCTGGCGGTAAAACCGAACCCAATCCCCCTATCTTTGTCTATGACACCGCGGGTGACTGGGGAGACCCAGCTAGAGATCCAACAATTGAAAAAGGCTTACCAGCACTGCGCTTAAAGTGGATTTCCGAAAGAAATGACACGGAAACACTTTCAAAAATGACAAGCGTATACGGGCAAAAAAGAGCAAAAGATCCGTCTTTAGATGCCATTCGCTTTAAGAATTCGCGCCCAATCTTGCGGGGTCAGGGCGCTGTTAGCCAGTTACACTATGCGAAAGCCGGAATCATCACGCCTGAGATGGAATTTGCTGCAATTCGAGAAAACAATAATCGTCAAGCCTACATTGAAAGCCTCTCAAAACTAAATGAAAGAAGTCGGGCATTTCTCTTACAAGAGCACCCAGGCACCCCTGATGGCTTTACGTGCCCAGAGGAAATTACGCCTGAATTCGTTCGAAATGAAATCGCTTCAGGGCGCGCTGTGATTCCCTCTTGTATCAATCACCCAGAAGCCGAACCCATGGTCATAGGCCGCGCGTTTTTAACGAAAATCAACGCCAATATCGGAAACTCTGCAGTAAGTTCAGGCATTGCTGAAGAAGTCGAAAAGATGCTTTGGGCAACACGTTGGGGTGCAGACACTGTGATGGACCTCTCAACGGGGAAAAATATTCACGAAACCCGTGAGTGGATTCTAAGAAATAGCCCTGTACCGATTGGAACTGTCCCCCTTTATCAAGCCCTAGAAAAAGTAAACGGCAAAGCCGAGGACCTCACTTGGGAACTCTATCGAGATACATTAATCGAACAAGCCGAGCAAGGCGTCGATTACTTTACGATTCACGCCGGTCTTCGTCTTCCCTTTATCGCCCTTACCGCCAATCGCTTAACAGGCATCGTTTCTCGCGGGGGATCGGTTATGGCTCTCTGGTGCATGGCCCATGAAAAAGAGAGCTTTCTTTACACGCACTTTGATGAGATTTGTGAAATTCTTGCAAGCTACGACGTTACCGTTAGCCTTGGCGATGGGCTTAGACCCGGGTCACTACACGACGCATGTGACAGTGCGCAAATGGCAGAACTTGCCACATTAGGAGAACTCGCCAAACGCGCCCACGCCAAAGACGTTCAAGTGATGATTGAGGGTCCAGGCCACATCCCTTTGCAGCGTGTCGTTGAAAACGCTAAGGCTGAAGTCAACCTATGTGAGGCAGCTCCCTTTTATACCTTAGGACCCCTAGTGACAGATATCGCGCCAGGCTACGATCACATCACAAGTGCCATAGGAGCCGCAACAATTGGAGCGGCGGGAACCGCTATGCTTTGCTATGTCACGCCGAAAGAGCACCTCGGATTACCCAATAAAACCGATGTGAAAGACGGCATCATCACTTACAAGATTGCCGCTCACGCTGCTGACCTCGCTAAGGGAGTAGCAGGAGTCCAAATTCGCGACAACGCGATGAGTAAAGCTCGCTTTGAATTTCGGTGGGTCGATCAATTCAACATCGGATTTGATCCTGAAAAAGCACGAAGTTTTCACGATGAGACGCTTCCTAAGGAGAGCATGAAAAAAGCGCACTTTTGCTCAATGTGCGGTCCGAACTTTTGCGCGATGCGTATCTCCGAAGAGGTCCGTCAGTGGGCCGCTAAGCCGCACAAAACTTGAAAATACTTGCCTAAAGTCTACAATGGGCGACTTTTCGGCCCTATTCATTGGAGAAGTCCATGGCTTTAGCTCGGATTACTACGAAGACTGCGTATGTCGTCGGTCTTTTTGTCGTAGTCGTCTGGGGCGTCACGTTCGTTAACACGAAAGTACTTTTGTTGGCGGGCCTGGCGCCCTCCGACATTTTGTTTTATCGAACTATCATCGCTTGGATTGCGATGTTTATCCTCCTACCGCGTCCGTTTTTCGCTAAAAGCATCAAAGACGAAGCGATGATGGTCTTACTTGGCATTCTCGGGGGATCAGCGTACTTTCTTATTGAAAATACGGCCCTCTCTTACACGCAAGCAAGTAACGTTTCGGTGCTCATAACAACGGCTCCCCTCTTAACGGTACTCGTTGGGATGGTCCTTCGCCGCGATTTTCGTGTTGCAGGCCGCTTTTGGCTTGGCACCGTTATCGCTTTCGCTGGCGTCGTTGCCGTCGTCATGAATGGTGTATTTTCCCTAAAAATCAGCCCCGTAGGCGACTTGCTTACGATTGGCGCGGCTCTGAGTTGGGCCCTTTATAGCACGGGGCTTAAGGCAATGCTTAAAAAGTACAGCGCTAAGTTTTTAACGCGTAAAGTCCTTTTTTATGCGATTGTGACATTGACGCCGTACTTTTCCGTTCAGCCGTTGAATACGAACTTTTCGCTCATCTTTTCCTGGCATATTCTCCCGCACTTCTTATTTTTAGGGCTTGTTGCGCAAACCTTGGGCTTTATCCTCTGGAATATGACTGTGGAAAAAATCGGCCCCTCGAGATCTACGAACCTCTTATACCTTACACCGCTTATCACAATGCTTACGGCTGTTTTGGTCTTAGATGAAAAAATCACGCTTGCTGCACTTGTAGGATGCGCCATGATTTTGGTTGGCGTAGCCCTAAGCGATAGCGGTCTTAGGCTAAAGAAATAACCCTTTTTTGCCTTCTAAGAATTCATAAGTCAGCCAAAAATCCACATCGTTTTGGCGCCTTCGGGCGCCATTTCTAAAACTAAAAATCTGTTGTAATTTACATAATGATGACAGCCTATTTTACAAATTGAGCAGTTCCTAATTTACACTTTCCGAATTTCTAATTTACACTTTTCGAGTCTCTAATTTACACTTTACGATAAGACTACTTTACAATTTACGAAAATTTCCTAAGAGAGAAACCGATGAAATACCTCGAGCGTTGGGCCAAAAAAGAGTATGACCTTGCTGCTACTGTTTTTAAAGCAATTATCTTCTCTGGCGTTCGCCAGTGCGGCAAAACAACGCTCATGCAAAACCTTATGCCAGAAAACTCAGCGTTCCTTTCGATGGATACAGAGACCTATTTAAAAGCAGCAGAGGATTCCCCAGAGGGACTTTTACTGCGCTACAAAGAAAAAAACTGCATCGCTTTCGATGAAGTACAAAAGGTACCAGAACTCTTTTCGAGCATTAAAGCCTTTGTCGATAAAAATCCGGCCAAAAGGCAAGTCCTTTTGTCTGGCTCTGCCAATTATCTGACACTGCCCTCTGTTCACGAATCGATGGCTGGCCGATTAGGCCAAGTAAGGCTTCGTCCGCTAACCGAGGGAGAAATTCAAGGTAAACCCCCGCGCTTTATCGAACGACTTTATAAAAACGAGTTTAATGAGCCGCTTACTTTTGAGGACTGCAACAAAGAACTCATCGTGAAAAAAGCCCTTTTAGGAGGCTTTCCAGATCTTTTGGAATTTAACGAAGCGCAGCGTAACTTTTGGTATGACGCCTATAAAGAGAGTTCTGCTCAAAAGGACGTCTGCCGCTTACTTCAACTTCGAAAGCCTGAAGTCTTTGAAAAGCTATTAGAGTTGTGCGCCGCGCGCTCATCGCACTCAGTCAATATCACGGACTTTTCGAGTCGTCTTGAAGTCAGTCGTCCGACACTCTATGACTACCTTGCCGCTCTTGAGACGATGTATCTGATTGAGCGAGTACCACTTTGGTCTGAGAAAATAGCCGTGAATAATTTACCGAAATTGATGTTCTGCGACTCGGGCTTTATGGGGTATTTGGACGATATCGGCGAAGCCAATGCTGCCCTAACCCTAGAAAGCAAAGGAGCCACTGACAAAATCGGCAATCTCATAGAAACTTGGGTTTACGAGCAACTCGCACCCCTAACAGACCTAGGTCGCGAATGGCATCTCTTTTACTATCGAAATAGAGATGGAAAAGAAGTTGATTTCATTTTAGAAAATCGCCAGAAGGATTTAATTGCGATTGAGGTTAAAGCAAGCGAAGGCTTTAAACCCGAGCACCTGAAAAACCTACGCTGGTTTAAGGAGCAATTCGGGAAAGGTCGTCGTATAAAAAGCGTCCTCCTTTATTGCGGATGGGAAACACTTCTCACCTCAGAAGACGAGTATGTGCTTCCAATGGCTTACCTCTGGCTATAGAAAAAGCCGGCTCAAAAAAATGAAACCGGCTTTAAGAAGTCTCTAAAAATCAGAGCTATTCCTTTTCTTCTAACCTCTTTGCTCTCATACAGGCCGCAGCCGTAAAGAGCACATCAGATGAGGAATTCAAAGCTGTCTCGCAGGAATCCTGCAAAACACCAATAATGAACCCGACAGCGACCACGTGCATAGCGGTCGCATTGTCTATTCCAAAAAGGCTACAAGCGAGAGGAATCAACATTAAAGAGCCGCCTGGGACGCCAGCCGCACCGCACGCACAAAGCGAAGAAACAACCGCTAAAAGGATGGCCGTCATTAAATCGACTTGAATATCCAAAGTCGTACAAGCTGAAAGCGCCAAGACAGTAATCGTGATTGCAGCTCCTGCCATGTTAATCGTCGCCCCAAGGGGAATTGAGACGCCGTACGTGGATTTCGGGAGATTGAGTTTGCGGCAAAGCTCGAGATTGACGGGGATGTTTGCTGCTGAAGACCGAGTAAAGAAAGCCATGACGCCAGATTCACGCAAAGTAAGTAGCGTCAAAGGGAATGGATTCTTATGCGTAAAAAGCCCAACAATCAAAGGATTGAGGATCAACGCGACAAAGAACATCGATCCAAGAAGCACGGCAAGAAGTTTCGCGTAGCCTACGAGCGCGCCAAAGCCTTCGGTGGCAAACGTCTCTGAAACTAAGCCATAGATACCAAATGGCGCAAAGGCAATAACAACACGAACAATAAATTCAATCCCTTTTCCTAGGTCATTTAGGATTTCCCGGGTGGCATTCGAGGCCTTTCTTAAGGCAATGCCAAAGCCCACGGCCCAGGCAAGAATCCCAATATAGTTCCCGTTAAGTAAGGCGTGCACGGGGTTATCGACCGCAGAAAGAAAGAGGTTTTTAATGACCTCACCTATTCCGCCTGGGGATGTAGCCCCTGCCGCAGTTACTGGTAATTGAATTGAAACAGGAAAAGCAAAACTCGCTAAAACAGCGGTAACTGCGGCGCCAAAGGTACCAATCAGATACAGAATCAAAATCGGCCGCATATGGCTATCTGTGTTGATCTCTTGATTGGCAATCGCAGCACAGACAAGAATCAAAACAAGAATCGGAGCAACAGCCTTTAATCCAGAGACAAAGAGCTTGCCGAGAAAACCGACTTCGACTGCGAAACTCGGAAAGAAGTAGGCAGTAATCGCACCCAAGACCAAGGCAACGACGATTCGCTTAACTAAAGAGCCGCTCATAATGACCGGCATAACGCGCTTAAAAGGGATCTTTTTCTTGAGCATTTTCTTGAAAATCCGAACAAAAAATAGAAGTCGAAATCATACAGAAAAGGCAATAGTATATTTAGTTTTTTAATATCTAGAAGTACTAAAAAATGGCTAAAAAATTAAAGAAATTCAGAAAAGAGCCCTGATAAACAAGAAGAAAATTTTAACCATTTAAGAAAACGAAGAGAGAGATAGCGTCAGGCTAAAAAAAGGCCTCAAATGATCGAAGAATCACAAAAAATAATTTGAGGGCAAAGAAATGCGAAATGCCGAAAATGGGGAAATTTGAGGTTTTATCGCGAATGAGACGAAGTGAAGGCAATAGACAAAAACTATTACAAGGGGCTAGTAAAGCCCGCAGCAAATATCGGGGAAAAGGTTAGGCACGGCTCACAAAAATCCGCTCCCTCTGGCAAAATTTAACCCAAGGCAGGGGAAAGAAAAGCGAATAAATTAAGCTATACAAGTAATATTTAAACGTTTATATAGATATACACTTCACATAATACGCTTTAATTATTCCTAAATCAGCCAAAATCCATGGAATTTCCCACAAAAACAGGGTAAATTCGCCTAACGCGATTCTTGACAAACCTCGTCTAGTTTACTAACATAATAGTAACGATTAAAGCAGCTTATTTATAGGATAATAAAGGTATGAGACCCTCCCTTGCCATTGAGGATTCTTTGAAAGTACTCGGTCGCAACATTCGGCTCGCCCGTCTGAAGCGTCGCCTCCCCCAAGAGACGCTCGCAGAGCGTGCGGGGGTCGGATTGAGCACATTGACCAAAATAGAAAAAGGCAATTGCGGTGTCGCCATCGGGACAGTCGCCTCGGTCATCCAGGCGCTCGGTTTGGGCACCCCCTTCTCCGAAATTCTTTTGATCGATCCAATGACGCAAGCGTTCGAAGAAGAGAATCTTCCAAAACGAATTCGCAGCACGACGAAAAAAATCTAGAGACCTATGCCCAAAATTTTTCCGGTCCAAGTCAAAATCGCTGACGAAATTTTTCAGGCTGGCGATTTCGCCTGTGAGGTCGATGCCGAAAAATCGACACTCTGCCCTCTCGGTTTTCGCTACAGCGAAAAATGGCAAAAAATTGGCTTCTCGCTTGGAACGGATTTGCCGATGACAAAAAACGTGGTCTTTCCAAAAATGGGAAAGTATCCAAGTCAAAAAAATGAGGAGTCCGCTCTTTTTCATTTTTTAGTCGACCACCTTCCAGGAAAGTGGTTTGGGAAAATCAGGAGTCCAGAAAATTTGGCCTCCCCTACTCGGCTTGAAAAATTGTTGACCCGTGAAAATCGGGGGACGGCTTTTTCAGCTCTCGAATTTAAAAATCCAGCAGACACGAAAACCACCGTTCCTACGCTCAATAAAAAACTCACCTCAGAAATCATTCGAGCCTCCGAAAGCTTCTTTCGAGACCCCGAGCGTCTGAAACCCGAAGAATTCCGTTTGATCGATAGCCTCACATCCGATTTGGGGGGCACAAAGCTCAAATTCCTTATCCGCAGCGAGAAAAATCCAGAAGAGGAGCTCGTTTTGCGGGTAAGAAACCCTGAAGTTGAGTTTGACGAACCGCTCTGGCTCACCATTTGTGCCACTCTTGCCAAAAATTCGGGGATTCGTATTCATAGTCCGGTTTATCTTCCTGGAGTTGGCCTAGCTCAAAAACGCTGGGACAGAGAAAATGGCCAAAGGCTCTTTTGTCTATCGGCTAGAACCCTTGTTAGAAATCCTCCAAACTCAGCCGCTCCGACTTGGCTTGATCTTGCTGACATCATCAACCGCGAAGGAAGTTCTCCGAAAGCGGACTTACGTGAACTCTTTACGCGACTGATCTTCGATACCCTCACCTGCAACAAACGTTCAACACTGAATCGGATTTGGTTTAGTCGGGAAAACGGAGGTTGGAGACTAGCCCCTATGGCACTCCCCCTGTGCAGCTCCGATTTCCCGATTCGGTCTTTGCCAATTGCGATTTATGGAAGGGATATTCAAGCGAACCCACAAAACGCACTCTCGGTTGCGCGATACTTCGGATTAAGCGCGCGAGAGGCAAAGGAAACTTTGATGACCGTCCTGCGAGCGGTCCACGACTGGGACGAAATCGCCCGTTCTCTTGGTGCGATGCCCCGCGAAATTGACTTCATGCGCCCTGCCTTTTACGCGCAAGAGTTCTAAGGCGTACCCCAAAGAGAAGTCTTTGGAATTCCAGACATCGCCGCGGGCAAACTCAATAAATAAGTTGAAGATCTTTTTCTCTTTCTGTTCTGAGATTCCGCCCTTACGATCAATCCAACGCTCGAGATCGGCTCGAGAAGCGAGCTCTCGACCCTCATAGGCAACCAAAATGAAGCCAGCAACAAGACGAGCCTCTTCAGCAGCATCGTCGGCTAAATCCTCTAGTTCTTCTGCAATCTGAGGATTTAATCCGTAGCGAACCAAAGAGCGAGCTCGCGTGGGAAGCTGAATCCTGTCTGTGGATTCAAACTCGCCAATAAAACGAGAAAGTGGAGAGGAAACAAGCTGGCGAAACCCTACAGTCTTAATCATTTTCGGTCCTTAAAAAACGCTTTCTGACATGCGTAATTTTAGGTGAAAAGACTCGTCAGGATCATTTAATGATACTCAATATTTGAGTGTCTTTCGCCTTATATCACAATACATTTTGGAGAATCACGAAATGATCTTTTTCATTTGTAAGGTATACATTGCCCTCCCACTAAATCTAGTACGAGAGGGTGAAGTTTTCACAGTATTTGTGAACGGGGAGTGGATCACCTTGTGGCTTACCCTTGATAAGAATCAAATGGCTAATTACATGAGAATCTTATGAGCCTTAAGAGTAAGGGCTTCGCTACTAAAAGGCGCCAGAAAAGAGGCTTATCCCCTTTCCTGGCAAAAGATTGATTAGGCCTTTTTCGCCTCGCGTGCAGCGTGACGCTCACGCAAAATACCAATGACATCAGAAAGCTCTAGCCCTTCTGCTTGAAGGAGCACAAGAAGGTGATAGACGAGGTCAGCGGCCTCATTTTTCAGCTCTTCTTTATCGTGAACTGTCGCAGCAAGAGCCGTTTCAACGCCTTCTTCTCCGACTTTCTGAGCGATACGTTTGGTGCCTCGGGCATATAGGCTCGCGGTGTAAGAGGTTGCGGGATCTGCGCCCTTACGAGAGGCAAGAAGCTTTTCTAAGTCTCTCAAGAACTCCCACTTACTTTGAAGTTCTCCAAAGCAACTCGTCCTTCCTAAGTGGCAAGTTGGACCTACGGCATTGACTAAAACGAGCAAGGTATCGTTATCGCAATCGGTAGCTACATCAACGAGATTTAAGAAGTTTCCTGAAGTCTCGCCTTTAGTCCATAAGCGGTTTTTCGTACGAGAAAAGAAAGTTACCTGGCCAGTCTTAAGTGTCTTATCGAGTGCCTCGCGGTTCATATACCCGAGCATTAAGACGCGACCACTAACAGCGTCTTCAATAATAGCTGGAATGAGCCCACCAACCTTTTCCCAATCGAGAGCATCAATTTCCTCTTTGCTTAACATGTTCTGACCTCCGTACCGTTGGCTAAGAGCCAATTCTTTAATTCACGAATGTTAATAATCTTTTTATGAAAAACTGAAGCAGCAAGAGCGCCATCACAGCCTGCATCACGAAACGCCTCCAAAAAGTGCTGCATTTCTCCCGCACCCCCACTAGCAATCAAGGGAATGCGTGAAATCTCTCGCACGGCCTTTAATTGCTCAATATCGTATCCGTGTCGCACACCGTCTTCGTTCATCATGTTTAAAACGATTTCGCCTGCTCCCCTTTCTTGCACTTCGCAAACCCAATCGAGAGTCTCGCGACCTGTGATGCGCGTGCGTTTTTCATCTCCTGTGAATTGATTGACCCAATAGCGACCGCTTTCAGGGTCTTTCCAGGAGTCAATACCAATCACAACACATTGAACACCAAAACGGTCAGCAAGCCTCGTAATCAGTTCGGGATTAGCAAGCGCTGGGGAATTGACAGAAATCTTATCGGCTCCGGCACTTAAAATCGCCGCGGCGTCTTCAACTGTCTTGATGCCACCAGCGACACAAAACGGAATATCTATCGCTTCTGCAACCCGCGAGACCCAAGAGCGATCCACCGTCCGACCTGATGGGGAAGCCGTAATATCGTAAAAGACCAATTCATCGGCACCTTCTTCGGCATACCGATGAGCTAAAGGAACAATCTCTCCTACAACTTCGTGGCCACGAAACTTCACGCCCTTGACAACAACACCGTCTTTGACATCTAGGCACGGAATAATGCGCTTAGCTAGCATGCGAGAGCCTCCTTTAAACTAAAGCGATTTTCTAAAAGCGCCCGTCCGACAATCACGCCACTTGCCCCAGCTCTGTGAGCCGCTCGAATATCCTCTAGGCTTGCGATGCCGCCAGAGGCCTGCCAAGAAATGCTTGGAAATCGCGTCGATAAACGCTTATATAAGTCTATTGAGGGACCTGTCATCATGCCGTCTCGAGAAATATCCGTGCAAAGCACATGCTTTAGTCCTACAGAGAGATACCTTTCGACAAGATCTTCGATTACAACGCTCGATGTCTCTTGCCAGCCAGCCGTAGCAATGTGTGCCTTACCGTCTTTATCCAATCGAACATCAAGAGCGAGGACAATTCTTTCTGGACCAAATTCGCTAAACCACGAACGCACTTCTTTTTCGGCTTTCACCGCTTGAGATCCCACAACAACCGATCTCACCCCAGAATGAAGAAGGCTTTTAACGTCTTCTCTTGTACGAATGCCGCCACCGACCTGTAGCTCAACTGCTTCGGGTATGGCATTAACAATCTTACGAATTAACGCAAGTTGCCTTGCAGCCGGGTCTTTTGCTCCCGTTAAATCGACAGCGTGGAGTCTCTTCGCGCCCGCTGCGACGTAGTCAGTTAATCGCTTAACAGGATCATCACCATAATCGGTTGAGGCTCCGTATTCGCCTTGACGTAGACGAACGACGCGGCCCTCTAATAGGTCAATTGCAGGAATAATCATGACGCAACCCCTAAAAAATTCGCTAAGAGTTTGGCGCCGGCCTTCCCAGAGCGCTCTGGGTGAAACTGAACACCAGCAAAATTCCCGCTACCAACTGCGGCACTAAAGCGCTCGCCATACTCGGTTGTGGCTAGCGTTGAGTCACAGCTTGGAATCGCGAAACTGTGCACAAAATAGAACCATTCACCATCGGCAATTCCAGCAAAAAGACGATTACTGACCTCTTTTGTTCTATCAGGAGTAACGCGATTCCACCCCATGTGCGGCAAGGGCAATTCCCCTACCTTTAAAAGCCGCACTTTTTCTGAGACCACCCCAAGTAGAGAAACACCTTCGGACTCCTCACTTTCTAGAGCCAAAAGCTGCTCGCCTAGGCAAATTCCGAGAACGGGCTGTGTTGCCTCTTTGATTACTTCGACTAAGCCACGCGCCTTTATCGACTCCATCGCAGCTCGAGCCGTTCCAACTCCAGGCAGAAAGATTCGGTCAGCCGCTTTTATTGTTTGAGCATTATCTGAAATCACGGGTTCGACCCCAAGACGCCTGATTGCTGATTGAAGCGAATAAAAATTTGCGCACCCCGTATCGACAATCACTGCACGCATCAGAGCACTCCCTTGGATGTGGGAAGATCCGTATCCTCGATACGAATTGCGTCACGCAAACTTCGAGCAAACGCCTTAAAGAGAGCTTCAGCGATGTGATGATCGTTTTCGCCTTTGGCTTTTAGGTGCAGTGTGACGCCCATCGTTGTTACGAGAGAGGCGAAAAAGTGCTCGATCATATCGGTTGTTAAGTCGCCTACTTTCTGATACTTAAACTTCGCTTTATAACTTAGACTCGGACGCCCCGAGATATCCAAGGCGCAGCTTGCAAGAGATTGATCCATCGGCAAAAGAAAACCATAGCGACGAATACCACACTTATTTCCGAGCGCAAGGCGCAGTGCCTCACCCAAAGCAAGACCCACGTCTTCTACGGTGTGATGGTCGTCAACTTGTAAGTCGCCCTTAGCAATAATGTTCAATCGAATGCCGCCATGAACCGCAATCTGCTCGAGCATGTGATCGAAAAAGCCGATACCTGTTGAGATCTTATTTTCCCCACGGCGGTCTAACCAGACTTTGACCGTGATGTCGGTTTCTTTGGTCTTGCGTTTAACTTCACCTGTGCGGTCTACCGCTGCGGGGGACCCTAAGATGCGGCGCGCGACTTTGTCCCACGATTCGCCTTCTGGCCCCACACGCCACCCATCAATTCCCATACGGCGGGCAAGCTCGAGGTCAGTTAAGCGATCGCCTATCATACAAGAATGCGCTTTATCTAAGCGCCCGGGTTTAAGCCACTCTTTCACAAGTCCCGTCTCAGGTTTGCGGCACTTACAGTGGTCTTCTGGCATATGAGGACACACCAAAATCTCATCAAGTCCTGCTCCAGAGCTCGCTAAGATTTGTTCCATCAAGCGCTCGGGTCCCACGAAATCTTTTTTCGGGAAAGACGCGGTTCCTAAACCATTTTGATTTGTCACCAACACAAGGCGAAATCCAGCTAACTTAAGAGCGCGAAGCGCAGGAATCACGCCTTCAACAAACTTCATCTTTTCAAAAGAATCGATTTGAAAGTCACTCGGCTCTTCAATAATCGTGCCGTCTCGATCGACAAAGACCACTTTTTGTGGAGCACTTACCTTTTTCTTCATGATTACGCTCTCCCTAATTCGTTTAATGCCGCTAAAAGTCTCTTATTTTCTTCTGTCGTTCCGACAGTGATTCGCAAAGCGTCCGCAAGTCCTGGTTGCGAAGTCTGTTCGCGAAGGATAATGCCACGGTTTCGTAATTGAAGATATGTGCCATGCGCATCAGTAAAACGAGCGAGAATGAAATTGCCTAACCCAAGCTCGACTTCTTTTACGCCATCGATTTCCTTTAACGCAGTAGCAAGCGCTTTGCGTCGTTCAATAAGAGAATTCACTCGCGCTTTCATCGCATCGATTCCCTTGTTAGTTAGAACGTTTTCAGCAATCGCTGCAACGGGAACGGGGATTGGATAGGGAGCGATTACTTTCTTAAGCATCCCAATTACTTCAGGTGAGCCCAATAGGAATCCACAACGAATCCCAGCCAAAGCGAAAGCCTTCGATAGTGTCCGGATGATGACTAAGTGTGGTGCGTCTTTTAGGCGCGAGGCAACTGAAGCTTCAGTAACAAAGTCAATATAGGCTTCATCAATCACGAGAATCGCACGATTCTGCGTCGCTTCAATTAATTGATCGACAGTTTCTTTCGTAAGAACGCCACCAGTGGGGTTATTCGGTGAACAGACAAAAACGACCTTGATGCCAGTATCTTTTTGAAGTGTCTCGCGTAAGAGTTCCACATCTGGCATCCACGCGTTTTCCTTCTTTGTTTCAAGACGAATCAAGCGAACACCTGTTGTTTCTGCTGTCACCGAGTACATACCGTAAGTTGGCGGAAAATCCACGACGGCATCTTTTCCTGGTGTACAAAAGGTCCTCACGAGTAAATCAATCCCTTCGTCTCCGCCTCGCGTGACAAGGAGACCTGCGGGATCAACTCCGGCGTAGGCCGCATACCGGCGAATCACTTCTTCTGGCTGCGGCTCAGGATAGCGGTTAAAGCTAGAAAGAACAGCGTCAGTTAATCGCAAAGAAGAAAGACAATTCCCTTCGGCGGATTCATTGGCGTTCATCCACACCTCGCCTGTGCATCCGGCTTGAGCGATGATGCGTCGAGCAGAGGCATAAGGCGTTAGAGAAACGACTTCAGGGCGGGCTAAGTTTTCTGGTTTTGTCATCGTTATTTCTCCGAATCAGCTAGTTTTTGTAGGCGAACGAGGACCGCATTTCTGTGAGCATCGAGTTTTTCTGTGTGTGCTAAAAGAGCAATTGTTTCGGCTAATCCCTTAAAGCCCGCAGGGGTCATTTCCTGCACTGTCATGCGGCGCATAAAGTCCGCTAACCCTAGGCTCGAGTACGCTGCCGCACACCCATAGGTCGGTAAGACGTGATTGGTGCCTGTGGCGTAGTCGCCACCTGATTCAGGAGAAAACTCACCTAAGAAAACTGATCCTGCGTTCTCTATCAAAGAGACAAGACTTCGCGGATTCTTAACTTGCAAAATGAGGTGCTCTGGCGCATAGCGATTGGAAACATCAAGCGCCTCTTTCAAATCTTTTACGAGGATAAGGCGACTTTGAGAAAGCGCTTTCTTAGCAATCGCTTTGCGTGGCAAAGCCTCTAATTGGCGTGCGGTTTCACTTGCGACGGCTTCTGCCAATTTTCTCGAAGGCGTCACTAAGACGACTTGCGAGTCGGGCCCGTGCTCTGCTTGACTTAAAAGGTCAGCAGCGACAAAAGCAGGATTCGCATCAGAATCAGCAATAACCAAGACTTCGGAGGGGCCAGCTGGCATATCAATCGCTGCCCCGTCGGAACGTTGGGAAACTTGGCGCTTGGCTTCAGTGACGTAGGCGTTTCCTGGTCCAAAGATTTTCGAAACCTTCGGGACTGTTTCTGTACCAAAGGCCATGGCGGCAATCGCTTGAGCTCCTCCAATTGAATAGACCTCACGGATACCGCAGAGCTTTGCAGCGCACAAAATGGGATCTGCAACAGGAGGCGGTGAGCACAAAATCACTTTTGCGCACCCAGCGATAGCCGCAGGAATCCCCAGCATTAAAACAGTCGAGAAAAGTGGCGCTGTGCCTCCTGGAATATAAAGACCAATTTTCCCGATTGGGCGCGTGACCTGCGTACAGGTAATTCCAGGCATCGTCTCGACTGTGACGGGCTCTAACTTTTCTGCCTCATGAAAGCGTCGGATATTATCCGCTGCTCTTTGTAGGGCTTCTCGAAATTGAGGTGTTGCCCTATCCCAAGCCGCATCCATATCGGCTTCAGACACTTGCCAGTTTTTCACTTCAACGCGATCGAACTTAGCAGAGAAATCACGCAAAGCCGCATCGCCCCTAGCTTTTACGTCTGCCAAAATCCCCGTGACCGTTGCTGCGATAGCTTCTCCTGCAGCAACAGCAGGACGCCTTAACGCGGCCTCACGCTCAAGTGGCGTAATCGCATTCCAATCAATCGGTTTAGAAAAATAAGAAGAATTCGCATCCATCATCGTCTTACTCCGTCAAATCCATACCAAAATCATTCCATCATCTTCTCAATAGGAAGAACAAGAATCGAAGAGGCCCCGAGAGCTTTTAACTCTTCCATCGTTTCCCAAAAGAGGTTTTCTTTGGAGACCATGTGCATCGCAACCTTCGTTGCATCGCCTTCTAAGGGAAGAATTGTCGGGTGCTCAGCACCAGGCAAAATTTTGGAAATTGCATCAAGTTTTGATTTCGGCGCGTGAAGCATGATGTATTTACATTCCCGAGCTCGTGCTACACCCTGCATACGAACAAGAAGTCTTTCAATCAGATTTGACTTCTCCTCGCTTATTTCACCATTGCGGGCAATAAGACAGGCCTTGGAGCGATAAATGACCTCGACTTCCTTTAAGCCATTGGCTTCTAGTGTGGCGCCTGTTGAAACCAAATCGCAGATTGCGTCCGCGAGTCCTGCGCGAGGCGCGACTTCCACAGATCCCGTTAAAAGGCAGGGTTTAAAAGCGAAACCGCGTTCAGCGAAGGCTCGTTTTAAAAGTTGCGGATAGCTTGTTGCAATACGGCGTCCGGCTAAATCCTCTAGGCCGTTCCATGCTTGGTCATTGGGTATGGCAATAGCAAGGCGGCAACCACCAAAATCAAAGCGCTTAAGTATCCGACAGTCAGAAGCCATATCTTGCGCTTTACGGCTTAGAACGGTTTCTTCTAAGACGTTCTCCCCGACAATACCCAAGTCAACGACACCATCCATCACAAGCCCTGGGATATCATCGTCGCGCACTCTCAAGAATTCCACAGGCATATTCTCCGCAACGGCTAAAAGTCGTTGCCCAGAAAGGCGAACCCGGACGCCGCAACGCTCAATTAACTCTTCTGAGTCATCGGCAAGACGCCCACTTTTTTGAAGAGCGATACGCAAGCGATTCGATTCAGTCATTTTTTCTTTCCTTATTCTTTAATTTCTCAATGCACGAACTTATAAATAGCGACTATCGGACAAAGAAAAACCCTCGGAAGTTTCTGGCTTACCGGGGGTTTAGACTGTGTGTTTGTGACGCTTTTTGCTGCACCGTCGGAAGCCATTTTTGAGGGTCTTCCGCGCGAACACGCCTGAAAGACCGCTTTCAGGTGTGGTGGTGATGGTAGCAAGTTACAGTGCGTACAAACATTTTTTTAAATCTACAAATACAATGGACAAACATCAGCGTCTCTGATGTGCAGAAGGCATTTTGCCACCGTCAAAAATTAAATCAAGTGTAAAAAGTCTAAGGCATTATCTTTGGCTAAGAGCCCCTAGGAAAATCACCTAGAGCCCACTGACCTTTACGAAAGTCAAACACAGCCACAAAACGTCAAATAAACGGACCAGCTTATTTGCTGCGTCAAATAAGCGAACCCCAAAAACGACATCAAAACGAACCCAGGAAGGGCAATTCGAGGCTTTCTATTTATTTTTTCTTTTCAAGAACAGCACCGAAGAAAGCATCCGTTCCATGCGTGTGCGGCAATGTCACAAAATAGTTTCCGAAACGCTCTTTTTGCCAAGATGGAAGCTCGATTTCCTGCTTTTGAAGAACATCCGTGGCGTTTAACAATTGAAATTCAGGGTGCTGAGCTAAGAACGCCTCAACCACATCCATGTTTTCTTCTTTTAATAGTGAACACGTAGCGTAAACCAAGCGGCCACCGTCTTTGAGTAGTTTCGAGGCTTCTTCAAGAATCGACTTTTGTAGTTCGTTAATGCGCTCGAGTTCTTTGGTGTTTAGGCGCCAACGTAAATCAGGATTGCGCCTTAAGGTGCCTGTTCCAGAGCATGGGGCATCGACTAACACGCGATCGAATTTACCGCGAAGGCGCTTGACGCGAAGATCTTTTTCATTGCGAATGGCCATCGGGTAAACATTTGAAAGCCCTGCTCTTCTCATACGAGGTGTTAATCCCGCAAGGCGTTTCTCGTTAACATCAAAGGCATATAAGCGCCCCGTTGAGCGCATCATGGCGCCAATCGCTAAAGTCTTACCGCCAGCGCCAGCACAAAAGTCGCAAACCATTTCAGAGCGTTTAGCCCCGAGTAAGCGAGAAAGCAATTGGCTTCCTTCATCTTGTACATCAATGCGCCCTTCTTGGTACATCGGCCAACGAATAAGTCCTGGCTTATCCACTAAGCGAATACCATCAGGAGAAAACGGGGTGACATCTGCTTTTACGCCGTGCTCTTCGAGCTCGGCGAGAACGTCTTTTCTCTGAGCTTTTAAGCGATTGACACGAAGGTCAAGTGGGGCACCATCTTTACATGAGGCAAAAATCTTTTCCGATTCTTCACCGTATTGCTTTTGGATTCTCTCGTAAAGCCAAAAAGGCATCTCGGCTTGCACTTCAGGAGGCGCCTTCTTAATACTTAAAGAAAGCATGTTCTCAATCGGACCCTTATCAGAACCCAAAATCGAATCAGGAATTGAATCCCGCCCGTACTGCAATAAAAGCGTTAGGAAAGCGGCAACTTTCGGAGCTTTTGTAATATGAATCGGGCGCATTCTCCAAGCAATCGATCCGTAGTGACGAAGCGCAAAGAAAATCGCTTCGGCAAGAATCGTTCTATCCCGAGAACCCAACATCGGGTTGGATTTAAAGAAAGCCTTCATCAATTGGTCGGCAGGCCCGTCCAATTTCAAAATCACAGCGAGAGCTCGCGTGAGTTCTTTCACAATAAGACTTGTGATGCGAATTTTCTCGGGATTTAATCTTTCTTGACGAGCTTTTGAGGCAGGCCCTTTGTGAACTTCGCCTTTGACTTTGGCTAAGCGATACGCTTCCTTTTGGCGTTTATAAGCTTCTTTCTGACGCTCTGTTTGATGCTTATGCGTGTCGCTTTTTTTTGCACGCTGCGGTGCAAAGGGCATTTTCTTCGTGGTTTTCTTTTCTGACATTTTTAAATCGATGAATCCATGAGAGCGAGGTACTGTGCGGTTTTCGCATCCATATAGACGCGATTGTCTTTTAATGTGACCTCTCCCATTGCTACAGCGTGCACGCAACGCGGATATAAGATATGTTCAAGTTTAAGAGCCCGTGCGGCAAGCACTTCAGGCGTATCTGTTGGCACAACAGGAACAACGGCCTGTCCCACAATGGGCCCGCCATCTAATTCGCAGCCTGCAAAGTGTACGGTACAACCATGAACTCGAACGCCTGCTTCTAGCGCTCTCTTATGCGTGTCTAATCCTTTAAATAAAGGTAAAAGCGCTGGATGGATATTCAAAATCTTACCTTCATAGTGATGAATAAATAGCGGCGTCAAAATCCTCATAAAGCCAGCAAGAACAATCACTGCTGGTTCATAAGGGTCGATAGCCTTAATCATCGCTTTTTCAAAATCTTCGCGCGTTTCGTAAGCCTTGTGGTCAACAACAACGCTTGGAATGCCAAGGTCTTTTGCGTAATTGAGACCGGCTGCATCGGGTCGATTACTTAAAACCAAACCAATGCGAAGACCGTCGGCTTCCCAATGCTCTTCTTGGGCTTTTTTAGCGATAGAAAGAAAGTTCGATCCGCGTCCAGAGATAAGAACAACAATGTTTTTCATGGTAGACAACTCAAATTGAGATGGCGCATTTTAACATCGGGCTTTTTTAAGAAAAATTTCCAAAAACCCAAAAACTTCTGAATAAATTTCAGTCACAAAGAATTTTGAGCGCAATCTGTGCGCACGCCTCAGCATCGGCTAAAGCGTGATGATGGTTTCTTAATTCATAGCCGCAAACGCGCGCTACTGTCTGCAATTGAAAGTTCGGCAAGACTCCTGCAAACGCTACCCGTGCTGCTCGGCATGTACAGCGAAATGCATAATTTGGATAAGGCATCTCGTAGGTCTGAAAGACCGCGCGCAAACAGCTCTCATCGAATGGACTATTGTGTGCAACAAGAGGAAGGCCCTCAATTAATGGAGCAATCTCAGCCCAAACCTCTGGAAATTCTGGAGCCTCACGGGTGTCATCTTCCGTAAGGCCATGGACT
>CAVJUW010000025.1:0-20346 GCA_963652725.1 Bacteroidaceae bacterium
GGACGGGGTTGGAATCTCCCTTCCTCTATCCATAACTCTGAGGCTTCTCTAGCGCACTCAATCGCTTCTTGTATTGTCTTAGCGCAGGCATAGCATCCTGACAAATCTAGAAAGATAACGCCGTAATCAGACCTTCCATTAGCAAGCTCGATGACTTATGGGTATCTCATAAAGTTCCACCCAAGAAATGTTCCACAAACGTTTCTCACAACGGATATCATAATTCTTGGGATGTAAGAGCGAACTCTCATAGTTTTACCAACTATAGCAACTCCAAAAAATCGCATGCTGGCTTGTGTTCGTGGACTTTGGTAATCGTAGACGCAATTTTCATCTTTCCCTCAGGGCTTAGCGTCTGAACGGTTTCAAGCTCCGCTACTAGATAATCTCCTTTGCCGATAGACTCTTTCCCAGAAATGACCTCTTTTGCGAAATGCTCATCTTGAAAGAAGACAGCAATTGGCTTCTTATCGCCTATGTCGATTCTCCACTTGACTTCATTCTCAAAGGACAGAGACTCGACAATAGCCACGACTTTCACAGAGGAACGAGTTAGTTCTCTTTCTTCCCAAAGAGCTTGACAGGCTGTTAACACTTCCTTCTTTGCCGATGCGGTCGGCTTACCAACACGTTTCTTATCTAGCATGAGGCAGTTCCCCCTAAAACTTTTCTTATTGTACTATGGGCCTATTTGCAGTAAACAGTTGAATTTTGAGTAAATTTTAGATGTTTGCTGGAAATATACTTCTCTTTCAAAAACAACTGAGTTTTCGTCAAGACGCCGAGACGCACAAAGCGGATTTTTCCAAACGAGAAGAGCCTCTTCCCAAAAGAGGAGATGATGCATTTTTGCGAGCACGTCTTTTCTGCTCCTTGCAGAGCTCATTATCTACACATCCACCTAACACCCTGTATCTTTTCTACGGTTTTAGATCGAATCGCATACGTTTTATTGAGCCGAAGCGGAGCCACAGCAAAATCGTCGCTGATTCGAAATCAGTTAGAATTACTTTTGCGACGCAGGGCATTCGATTCGCTCCGATTGAACGCTTCAGTCATTTTCTCAAGGAGTTGAGGGAAGCGCCAATAGGTTACAGAAATACCTTCCTGTGTCGCGCTGCGACCAATTGCTTAAACAAGGAATGTGTTTCCTGTCCCCGCTACTCCTGTCGCAATAAGATTTGGCGGACAATCGCTTTTCCCAGCTAGCGTTTGAGCCACTATCCCTCCCCACGCTCACACATGGGGAACTCCGTGGCAAACGTTAAAGTAGCTCGGTTTTTTTAAAGATGTCAAACAATACCAGCAAAGAGTCAGCTTAAAAATTTCCCTTCAGAAAAACAGTTGATGTTCTTTGCGACTGCATCTTTTTTCTCCCTACAAAGCGCATTATCTACACACCCACCTAACACCCTGTATCTTTTCTACGGTTTTAGATTGAACCATATGCGTTTGTCGAGCCAAAATCCTTTTCAGATTAGCGACATCTTCCTATAATTCTTGCGAAATATCGTTTCAGAATTTATCCTGAATGCGGTAATTATTTTTTTGCTTTTTAGGAGCATTTACATGTATCGCCGTACTCTTATTGCCTCAGTTGCAGCTTTAGGACTTTTAGCCACTTCGGCCGCTTGGAGCCGTAGTGCTCCCGTTCAGACTATCAAGTCCCCTGTTCTCAGTAAGACTGTAACAGTCCAGGAAGTCCGTGGCGCTATTTTGCGTGCTGCGCTTTCGAAGAACTGGCAAGTTGTTGAAGAGACCGATCAAAAAATCACACTTAAGTATGTGAAAAAGGTTCACGTTGCCGTTTGCGATGTGACATATAGCGAAAAAGAGTACACCATCACCATCAATCCGATGACAACACTTCTGCGGGGTGACAACGAAGTTCATCCGAAGTACAACCAGTGGATTCGCAACCTCGATAAGCAAATTCAACGTCAGTTGTTAAAGATGTAATGCTCGATTAGCGGCAATGAAATTGTTCTTTGCCGCTACGTTTTTTTTTCGAAAAGAGGCTCGCCACACTAATTAACAACAAGGCAACAACAAGGGGGAACTTATGGCTGTAAGACGCTCGAAATCGGGAGACTCCGCTTTCAAAGCCATTGAGCAGGCTAACTTTCTTGCTTGCTCTCCTTTCGTTTTTCAGGCAGCTTACTGCTTGCGCGAATTCGGGATTCTTGAGTTTTTAGAAAAAATCAAAGAAGGCGCCACCCTAAATGAAGTTCAAGACGGTATCCCTCAGAAATTAACTATCTACGCCCTTCGAGTTCTTACAGAACTTGGCACGGCGTTTGGCTTACTCAGAAAGAATGAGGAGCGATACTTTGTCACAAAAGAATCGCTCTTTCTTTTGCACGATGCGATGACGCGGGCCAACTTCGATTTTGCGCACGACGTTTGCTACGCAGGACTTGACTTTCTAAAAGACGCCCTCTTAGAAGGAAAACCCTCTGGCCTTAAAACGCTTTACCCTGGGATGAAGACAATTTATCCTGTGATTTCCAAGTTGCCAGAGCCAGCTCACACAAGTTGGTTTGAATTTGATCACTACTACTCGGACGTCTCTTACGATGCGGCTCTTCCCTATCTATTTGAAAGGAGCCCCAGGAAAATTTGTGATGTCGGCGGAAACACCGGAAAGTTTTCTATTAAGTGCTGTTCCTACAATAGTGAGGTTCACGTCACAATCTTTGATTTACCTGAGCAGTGTGCCATTGCCAAAGAAAATGCGAAAAAAGCTGGCTTTGCCTCTCGCATTGACACGCACCCTGTTGATCTTCTTGAAAATAAACCCTTCGAGAAAAGCGACGCCGACATTTGGTGGATGAGTCAGTTCCTTGATTGTTTTGGAGAAAGTGACGTTATCTCTATTTTAAAACGCATTGCTTGCGCCATGTCCGATACGGCACGCATTGCTGTTTTAGAGCCCTTAATCGGCAAACAACCTTTTGCCGTCGGGGATGCTTGTCTTACAGCATTCTCACTTTATTTCACGGCGCTCGCTAACGGCACAAGTAAGTTCTATTCCTTGGAAGACTTTAAGCGTTTTGCCAAAGCCGCAGGCCTTGTAATCGAAAACGAATACGACGGCTTGGGAACGGGACACACACTTCTTATCTTAAAGCGAGTGAACTAATGGAACTTTCCTTTCGCTTGCTTGATTGGTTTGCTCTGATTCGACCCGAGGATTCCACTAAACCTCGGGCATTAGGGGCTGCTTTAACGAAAGAATCGATTGCTATCCCTAAACGCCTTCCCATGATGCTTTCTCGGAGAATGAGTTTGGGAAGCCGTTACGCTGTTGAATGTGCGTTGGAACTTTTGGAACATCACACGATTGATGCGATTGTGAATGCGAGTCGCCACGCAGAAACACCTCGCGGAGAAAAGACTCTTGTTGCCATTGCAAAGAACGTGAGCCCCTCTCCCACAGACTTTACGATGAGTGTGCATAACGCAGCCTCTGGGATTCTTACAATTCATAAGAAGTTAACCGTTCCTGTGACAAGTGTTGCCGCAGGTGCCAACACGCTTGAAGCAGCGTTTTTGGAGGCAGTGAATTTTCTCAACGACGGAAAAGAAACCGTCCTCGTTTTAAGTTATGAGAATCTTTTACCGGAAATCCTCGGAGAAAGGCTTCCTCCTGTAAAAGAACCCTTTGCTGTGGCACTTCTCCTACAAAAGGGAAGCGAACTTAAAGGCACAAGTGAAGCCATTGAAGAGTTTGAACCCGAAACACCCGATATGTTGCAGTGGATTGAAGGTATTGCTTCAGAGAGTTCCCTTTTTACTGTGCGTTCTGGTTCTCGCCTATGGACTTGGAGAAAAGAAAGATGAGCAAAAAGCGTGAATTCTTTCTTTTCACACTCTGGCGCTATCTTGCGACCTACGCGGGCTATGTCCTATTTGGCTGTGGTGCGCTTTTGCTGATGGGCGTTGGCTTTCCCGTGTTGCGCCTTATGCATTCGGAGAAAAAAGAGCTTCATATGGCCTCAAGGCGTCTTACGAGCCTCGCCTTTCGGATTTTTGTCTTTTATGCACAGGTAACAAGAGCAGCAAAGCTTGATCTTGAGCCCTTGAAGAAAACGACGCTTCCCCAAACGGGCGCAATTCTTGTTGCCAATCACCCCACGCTACTTGACTACGTTTTTATCGCCTCGGTCTTTCCAACAATTGACTGCGTGGTCCGGTCAACGCTGCTCAATAACCCCTTCTTATCGGGCATTATCCGAGCCTGCGGCTATTTAACAAACGATGACCCAGAAACAATCTTTGAGGAATGCAAGAACCGGTTTCGTCAAGGCGATGCACTTCTTATTTTCCCTGAAGGCACACGTAGCGTCCCAGGCAAAGCCAGCCACCTACATCGAGGGGCAGCGCAACTTGCTCTACGCTGCAATGTTCCTGTGATTGCAATTCACATTGAGTGTTCCGAGTGGTGGCTAGGAAAACAACTTCCTTGGTATACGATTCCTGCCAAACAGCCCGAACTTACCTTAAGCTATGTGAAAACGATCAATAGCACCGATTTTTTAACAAAAGAAAAGAGTACGGCACTTGCCGCACGCCGTTTAACCGAAGAATTACAACATATCCTCTTTATGAGAAATCCAATGGAGAAAAACCATGGCCTCACTAGAAAGCCAGATCAAAGAGCTGATTGTCTCAAGCCTCAATCTTGAAGACATTAAGCCTGAGGACATTGATACAAACGCCCCACTGTTTGGTGATGGGCTTGGCCTTGACTCGATTGACGCCCTTGAATTGGGACTTGCGATTAAGTCCGAATTTGGCGTTGCTCTCTCAGGACCGACAAAAGAAGTTCGAGAGCACTTTAAGTCTGTTGCAACATTGGCGGACTTTATCCGTTCTCAAAATCCCTCGAAGTAAGGAGCGAAGTTTTATGACCACACCGATGACCCGTGAAAAGATCTACGAGGAACTCAAAAAGCAACTCGTCGAACTTTTTGAAATCCCTGAGGAAAAAATTCGCCCCGAAGCCAAGCTCTACGATGACCTAGATCTCGATAGCATCGACGCAGTCGATATGATTGTTCAATTGCAAAAAGTCATTGAAAAGCGCTTTAAGCCTGAAGACTTCAAAAACGTTCGTACCGTCAACGATGTCGTTGACGTTGTCGAAAAGATTCTTTCTGAGTAAAAATGATGAACACAAGAGCCGTAGCACAGATTATCGTCCGAGGGATTTTTATCCTTTGGCCTGTGCTACTGCTTGTCTCGCTTTATCACGACGCGATTCGGCTCTTTTTCTGGGTGAGCCTCTTTCTTTTCATCCTGCGTCTTGTTTTGGGTGCACCAGGTAAGAATCGAGCCCTTGCCTTCGCAGATCGCGCCATGTGCCTTATTGGCGCAGCAATCTCGATTAGTTGTCTTGCCTTTAACATTTCCATTCCCATTTTGTGGTACCCCGTTGCGGTAAACGCCTCGCTTTTCGTTGTCTTTACGGGATCTCTCTTTTTTGGTCGCCCGATTGTCGAAAGTTTTGCTCGCTTGGCTCATAAAAACGAGGAATTGCCAGAGAAAGCGATTTCCTACACAAGAAAAGTCACCTACGTTTGGATTGTCTTTTTCCTACTCAATGGCTCTGTTGCAACTCTCACAGCTCTTATTGCCGACCCCAAACTTTGGACACTGTGGAATGGGTGCATCAGTTACGTCTTAATGGGACTTTTGGCCTTAATTGAGTACCTTGTTCGGAGACGGGTATGCAAGTCCTAACGTTCTCTGACTGGTTAAAAAAGACAAACACCAATCCCATTGTTACTTTAAGGCCTGACATCAAAACTCGAGACGATTTGATTGATGCGGCTTCTCGCATCGCCTCTTACGTTTCGAAAACTGAGGCTAAGCGCATTGCAATTCTTACGGACGTAAGTTTCCTTTTTATCGCGTCTTTATACGCTGTGCTTTCTGAAAAACGAGAAGCTATCCTTTTAGGTTCAAGAAAAAGCGTCACCGATTCTCGCTCGGAACTTTTTGACCTCGCCTTAGTCAATGACGCCACAGGCGAAAAAGAAGTCTCCTTTAGCGCTCTTTTAAGGAAATCTCCAAAGCCATTAAATCCCGTTGACGATAGCGCTCAGATTCTTCTTTATACCTCAGGGTCCACAGGAAAACCCAAAGCCATTGCCAAGAGCGTCGCTTTAATGGACAAGGAAGCTGCGATTACAACAGAGCTCTTTGGAAAAAATCTTACTGGGACGACACTTGCAACTTGCGTCGATCCCGCTCACCTTTATGGCCTCACATTTGCTATTTGGATGCCTGTGAGTTTAGGCATTCCCCTTTTAGGAGAAAGACTTTTAAGTCAAGAAGACTTTGCGCACACGCCTGGTCCCCTATCGGTTATCGCAACACCAACCTTCTTGCGTTACCTTGATACGAAAATCGGTCCCATAGAAAGCCGCTTTTTGCTTTCTGCTGGCGGCAAGTTAGAAGAGAGCGCCATTGAAAAAGCGCATCAGGTTTTTGCGTGTCCTGTTTCTGAAATCTATGGATCAACAGAAGCCGGCGTTATTGGCACTCGCTGCCACAAAATCGGTTCCATTGAAACCACATGGCGCTTTTGCCCGAATATTTCTTTAAAAGAAACAAGCGAAGATCTCACAACAATTAAAACCCCATTAAGTGAGAGTGGCCTCTTTCATCTTGAAGACCGTCTTGCCTTTTTAGACAAATCGCATTTCACGCTTTTAGGTCGCAAAGACCGTGTTGTTAAAATTGGTGAAGAACGAATTTCTTTGGATGAAATTCAAGCGGTCGTCAAAGAAAAGTTGGGCTTTACAAGTTACGCTGTCGCCGTAGATCGCGGTGAGCAAAAACGCATTGGTCTTGTCGTTGAATTGGAAAGTTCAAAGGCGTTTTCTCGGGAAAAGATTCCGAGCTATATAGCCTTTTTACGAGGTGCCGTTGCGACCGTGGCATTACCGCGCTTTTGGAGAGAAGTGAAACGCTTCCCGGCTAACGACCGGGGAAAAATTGACTACAAAGCCATGGAGGCTCTTTTTGATGCGTGAACTTTACGAGATTAAAAATAGCCAAGTGGCAACAGAAACGACGTTTTCTGTTGATCTAGATTTACCGAAAGAGCTCGTGTGGTTTGAAGGGCACTTTCCCAAAAAGGCTCTTTTGCCTGGCGTTGTGCAATTGCGTTGGGTGCTTCACTATGGATCGGTTTGGCTTGGCAAAATTTACCTACGAGAAATCGTCACAATGAAATTTGTGCGTCCCGTATTGCCTCTTGAGCGCCTTCAATTGCGTCTTACAAAGGGGGCAGTCAAAGGCGGCACCCTCACCCTTGAATTTGAGTATGTTGTTTTAAGCGATAAAGGTGAAACAACAGTTTCCCTAGGGCGCCTAAAGGTTAGCCAATGACGATGAAGGTTGCGATTGTCATTCCTTGCTTTAACCATGCAAAACCCCTCGCTCGCGTTTTACATGCCTTAGAGGCCCTGGAGCTTCCCATCATTCTTGTCGATGATGGAAGTAAAAGAGACGAGGCTCTCCTCATTGACAAGACACTAGAGGCCTTGCCTAAAGAAAAAGTCACCCTAGTTCGCAGACCTTTTAACGGCGGAAAAGGTGCCGCCGTGATCGATGGTGCCCTTTACGCACAAAAAGCGGGCTTTACCCACATCCTTCAAATCGATGCCGATGGGCAGCACGACATTGGGGATGCGAAAAAGCTTTTGGAACTTTCCAAAGATAATCCCGAGGCGCTGATTTCTGGATTTCCTCTCTACGATAAAACAGTTCCGAAGGGGAGACTCGTCGGGCGCTACATCACGCATTTTTGGGTATGGCTTGAAACGCTCTCTTCCACAATTGTTGACAGCATGTGTGGATTTCGCGTCTATCCGTTAGATCCCCTCATTCGCGTGGTTAAGGAAGCTCACCCAGGTCGGCACATGGACTTTGATCCAGAGATTCTTGTGCGTCTTTATTGGGACGGCGTTCCAATGAAGTTTTTTGCCACGCGCGTAATCTATCCTAAAGATGGGACATCAAACTTTGACGCGCTCAAAGACAACTGGCGCATCTCAAAGATGCATGCGAGGCTCTTTTTTTCCTCTCTTCGTCTCTGGCCCAAACTCTTAAAAAGAAGAAAGAGTGCCCATTGGTCTCAGGTCGAAGAGCAACGTGGGCTCCTTGGCATGCAATTTCTTCTTGCGGTTTACCGCCTTTTTGGAAGAAAGATCTTCTCTTTTGCGACTCTCTTTCCGCTTTTTGTTTTTAGGCTAGTTGCTACTGAACAAGTGAAAGCCTCCAAAGAATACCTTTCTCGCATTAAAAAGATTCTTGCCGATAAAGGCATCAAACCCAAAGAACCCTTAACAGTCTTTCGGCACTTTAGGCACTTTGCCGAGTCGATTCTCGACAAATTTGCGAGTTGGACAGGCGAGATTGAAGAAGAAACGCCCTGCGTTTTCGAAGACGATGAAACAAAAGAGATCTTGACGCAGAAAAAAGGCGAAATGGGAAAGATTCTTTTTGTCTCGCATTTGGGAGCCGCTGAAGTCTGTCGCGCTATTGCAGAAAACGATTACGAGGTGCCAATTAACGCACTTGTTTTTGAAAAGCATGCGCCGCGTTACAAAGCCCTCATGGAAAAGATTGCCCCGAAGTCACATATTCATTTAATTGGCGTTGATACCGTCGGAGTTGAGACAGCATTAGATCTTACTGAGAAACTAAAAAACGGCGAATGGGTTGCGATTGCGGCCGATAGAACACCTGTGAGGCCCGACGGAAAGATTGAACGCTCAATTCGAATTCCTTTCTTAGGCGAACTAGCCCCCTTTCCGATTGGCCCTTATGTGTTAGCTTCGCTTTTAAAAGCCCCAGTTTGTGTGCTCTTTGCCAATCGCGATGGAAAGACGATTCGCGTGAAAGCGCAACGCTTAAGCGATAAGATTGCCTTAAGTCGCCGTGATAGAGAAAAAGGGATTGAAAAGTACGCCACCGTCTTTGTCAAAGCCCTTGAAGAGCGAACCCTTCACTATCCTTTAGACTGGTTTAACTTCTTTGACTTTTGGGCCAAAGATAAGACAGATAAGTAAAAGAGAGTTTCTCACGATGACAACCGACAAACGATTTACGGCTCAAATTGAAGTGACGCCCTCCTTTAATGACACAGACCCGATGGGTATCGTCTGGCATGGAGCCTATATTCGTTTCTTTGAGCGGGTGCGAGAAGAGCTTTTCCGTAGCTTCGCTTACGGCTACAAGGAAATGAAAGAAAGTGGCTACGCCTATCCTGTCGTTGACCTTCAAATTAAATACCGCAAGCCTTGGCTTCTTGAAGAAAAAGCGAGAGTCGCTGTCAGCCTAACTGAATACGAAAATCGACTCGTCACTGAGTATCGCGTCACACGGCTTGACGGGACGCTTCTAACACGAGCGACGATTGTGCAAATGGCAGTTGATTTAAAAACGCATGAAGGACTCTTAGAGAGCCCTGCGATACTATTTGAAAAGCTTGGTGTCGCCCGAGTCTAGGAGAATCCCCCGTGTTTAAGCCTCTTTCTTTTCGAAATCTCCTGCTCTTAATGGTAGGAAGTATCCTTTTTTCGGGAGCGAGTTTCGCTGGAGACCGTCTTAGTGCTGATTTTTCTCAAGAAAAGACTCTTACTGGCTTTAAAACACCACTACGTTCATCGGGAAATGTCGTTATCTTTAGCGATTTAGGCCTTATTTGGCGACAATTGCGGCCATTTCCTAGCATCACAAAAATCACAAAGGGCACGATTACCACCCAAACTGGGAATGCCACACCCGAGGTGAGAACGATTAAAACAGGCGATTCTTTCGCTAATCCTCAGGAGTTTTTGCGTGCCATTTTTGCTGGCGACGAAACGGCCTTGGCTAAGAGCTTTCACGTAAGGCAAAAAAAGAGCAAAGAAGGAAAAACGCTTTTAAAACTTACGCCAAAAAATGAGAAAGGCACCGTTCTTTTTACCGAAATGACCATCTTGAAAACTCGGGAGATTGAACGCGTTCAAATGAAAGACGTTGCAGGAAATCTCACAACGATTTCCTTTACAAATACTCTGAGAAAAAACGTCACACCAAACGAGGCACAACGTGAATTGGATGCGCAGTAAAGTCCTTATCGCGTGGATCCTTGCAACGCTTGTTGCGTTGGCTCTAGCCCTTTATGGCTTTTTACAAAAGGGGCTAGAAGAAAACATCCTCACTCTCGTGCCAGAAGACGCTGTGGATTTGCGAGTCGAAGAAACCAATCGCCTCTTTATTGCCTCACTCGAACGTAAAGTTTTCTTTGCTGTTTCCGATAAAAAAGCGGCACAAGATTTAAGCGCAAGGCTTAAAAATTCCAATCTCTGCGAAGTCGTTTATGCGCAAGTTTCTAAAAATGAGCAAAGCTCGCTTTACGCGTTTTTAAACACCTATCGCTTAGCTTTCTTAGACGAGGTTTTACAAAACGAATTAAAAGACGCCAAGGCAAATAGCTCCTTTGTTTTATCCCAAGTCTTTAATCCCTTTGCGGGCGTTGGCGCAGCTGAGCTCGAAAAAGACCCCTTACTTCTAACCCGCCGCCTTGCGCAGGGGCTAACGAAGGGAGAAACGGCAACGTTTGATGATGGCTGGATTGTTGCTAAAGACAAAGCTCACGTTTCTTACTTTCTTGTTGAAGCACTTTTAAGCAAACAACTGACATTAACCGATGCAGCTAACGCTATTGAAGAAACGCTTCAGACGCTTCAAAGTAGCTATCCGAATGTCACTTTTGTCAAACAAGGCATCGCCTTTTACACCGCTCATGGCGTAAAAAGCGCAATGCACGATATCTCTTTTTTGGGAACACTTTCGTTTGCAGGATTACTACTTGTTTTTTGGCTTGGCTTTCGAAGCATTCGGCCCTTTGGGCTTTGCTTAATCTCTGTTGCCGCAGGTCTTATCTTTGCAAGTGCTGCTACCTATCTCGTCTTTAGAACACTGCATGCGGCCACTCTTGTGATGTCCACAAGCCTAATTGGCATTAGCGCCGATTACACGACCTACTATTTAACGCGCCGTATGCAAAGGGGAAATCAGGAATCCTCTTTCGCGTCACGCGATGCGCTAAGGGGAAGTCTTTTGCACGCCGTTCTCACCTCAAGCTTAGCCTACGCTGTGATGCTCTTGGCTCCCTTACCAGGATTGCGGCAATTCGCGCTTTTTGGTGCTGTGGGGCTTCTTGCAGCGTGCTTAACCGTACTCATTCTCTTTCCCTATCTTGTTAAAGGGTTTCCTGTACGAGACCTTCCTTTACTTAATGGCTTTACGCATTGGGTTAATCTTTGGAAAGAGAACCCTGCAAAAGCACGCGCCGTGTGTCTTATCGTTGTTGCCATTCTTTCTTTAGGGCTTTTTAAGTTAGAAACGAGCGACAACTTAACGGCGATGCAAACGCTCGATACGACCTTGAAAGCCGATGAAGTGAAATTTACCGAGCTCTTTAACCGCGATATGACGCAGCACTGGTTTATCACGATTGGAAAAGATGCAGAGGATGCTCTAAGAAGAGAACAAGGTTTAGAAAAAAGACTCGAGAAAGCGCGCAAGGACGGAATGCTTTCTGGATTTGATGCCTTTACTCTTAATGCTTTAAGCACACAAGAAGCACTTTTTTTCGAATATAAAAGAGCTACAGACTGCGTGAAAGCCGATTTACAAAACATCGGCATCGCCATCGGCAACACCGAAGCCCCCAAGTTCCTAACGCTTGAGGACTATCTTAAAAGCCCCATGGCACGAAGTTCGGGGTTTCGCGTAGCCAACCTCAAAGACAAATCCGTAGCGATTATTCTTACTGTAAAAGGCGTTAAGGATGAATCCCAAATGGCCTTAATTGCCAAAGAAATTGATGGCGTCACTTGGTACTCAAGAAAAGCCTCATTTGAGCATCTCTTTTATTCCTGCCGCACGACAGTGGCGGCCCTGTTAAGCGTTTCCTTTCTAGCGATCTTTCTTGTGTTTATTCGCTCCTTTGGATTTAAGGCGGGGATCGTTGGCTCGCTTTGCTCCATCTTTTCTCTTAGCTCTTCCTTGGGAGCAATGGGCTGGCTTGGGATTCCTCTACACCTATTCTCGCTATTTTCGCTTATCCTTGTTCTCGGTATTGGCATTGACTATGTGGTGTTCTTTCATCGGCACAGAGAGGCTTCAGCCTCCGTGAGTTTTGCGACAACCATTGCAATGGTCACCACGCTTTTCTCTTTAGGGATTTTGGTTTTAAGTTCCACGGCAGCGATTTCAAACTTTGGCTTGGTGCTCTTTTTAGGAATTACTGCCTCCTATTTAATCGCTCCGATGATTTTGACGGTGAAACGATGAAGCGACTTGGGTTTCTTTTAATGGTTGCGACTTTGGCCTCTTGCTCGACAGTTACGCGAGTGACTGACCCTGTTTTCTTTGCTAAAGAAGTGACGGGTTCTGTTATTGACTCGGATATTGACTTTCCGGAGCGGCAAAGCCTCCTTGAAGTCAACTATGGTGCTCGCACTGAAACGCTTCTTAGCGCTTCGGAAAGCCGTGATGGGAAACTACGCATGGTGCTTTTAACTTCGCAAGGAATTCCGCTTTTAACAATCCTAGCGAAAAGTAAAGAGGTCTCTGCAGAAAAACACGTTCCCGCAGATCTCCCCTTTTCCGCCAATCAAATCGTAAACGATTGCCTTTTGTGTGTAGCGACACAGGGCTCGATTCAAAAAGCGCTTCCTAAAGGTTGGAGCATTCTAGGAGATGTGAACAGCGCCTTTGAACTGCGAGACGCGAAAGGGGCGCCTCAAGCGAAAATCATCCGAGAAAATGAGAAATGCTCTATTGAAAACCTTGCATTTGGCTATCGCATCCGTACGATACCGTTAGAGGGAGAGAAATAATGGTTTACGTACACGCTATAAGCCTCGTTAATGCCTTAGGTAGCGACAAAGTAACAATCCTTAAGAACTGGGAAAACGGGATTGCCCCTGGTCAGGTTTGTTCGGCTTCTTGGCTTTACGATGGAAAAGAGGCTCTTTTTGCCTCCGTAAAAGACAAGTTGCCAGAATTAGCGCAACAATTTGCCTCTGATGCCACGCGTAACAATCGCCTTTTAGCCCTTGCTTGGGAAAAAGAAAAAGAGAGTTTTGAAAGCCTCCTTTCCTCTTACGAGAAAGACCGCATTGCCATCGTCCTTGGAACAAGTACATCGGGATCAGAAGAAGCGGCTATCTACATTAAAGACTATCTTGCAGGAAAGAGCGATTCCAACTACGACGCACGAGCCCAAGAGTTTGGGAATCCATCGGAGTTCTTTCGTCGTTACTTGGGTGTTACGGGACCTGCGTACACCGTAAGCACCGCTTGCACATCAAGCACACGTGCGATTATCAGTGCGGCGCGTCTTATTGAGTCGGGGCTAGTTGATGCCGCGATTGCCGGAGGGGTGGATACCTTAGCAAAGAGTGCAATCAATGGCTTTAATGTGTTAGAGGCATTAAGTCTGTCTCGCTGTAAGCCCTTTGCTGCCAACCGCGCAGGAATTACGATTGGGGAGGCCTCAGGCCTTATGTGGCTAGATAAAACACCAGGCCCCATTTTCTTAGCTGGATTTGGAGAAACTTCGGATGCCTATCACATCTCTTCTCCTGACCCAGAAGGAGAAGGGGCGAAAAAAGCCATGCTTGAAGCCTTGTCTCGAGCGGGGCTTAAACCAACAGAGATTGATTACATCAATGCTCATGGCACTGCTACTCTCTTAAACGATATTGCTGAAGCGAAAGCCGTGAATGCCATCTTTGGCAATTCAACGCCAATTACATCAACAAAAAACCTCACGGGCCACACCTTGGGTGCCGCTGGCATTACTGATGCGGGACTTGCCTCTCTTTTACTTTTAAAGGACTCGGCTCAGATTTGCGGACAATTCTTTGATGGGGATGTCTTAGATCCAGAACTTCCCGCCATCCATGTACTCAAAGAGAAAACCGAAATTCGAGCCCGCTTTGTAATGAGCAATAACTTTGCCTTTGGCGGCAACAATGCCTCGTTGATTTTCGGGAGATCTTAGGATGGATTATTTGGCCCCAGAAATCTATATCCCACACCGCGCGCCAATGAATCTTATCGATCGCGTAATAGAGATCACCGATAAAAGCGTTACCTGCGAAACAAAAGCCATCCAAGGCGGAAAGCTCCAACTTTTTGAAAAAGAAAACGGCGCTTTTGATGCGGCGGTTGTCATTGAATTGATGGCTCAAACCGTTGGCGTTTGGGCCGGTGTTAAGCGCCTAAATTCCAATCAAGAAAGTAAGCCAGAAGGCGAACGTGATGCTGAACTTGGTCTACTTTTAAGCGCAAGAAGCCTCAAAATTGCTATCGATGAAATCCCTTCGGGCTCAACGCTAACAATGACCATGAACTTATTGATCGATGAAAGTCGCCTCACCTCATTTGAAGGGACCGTGGCAATCGGCGAAAATATCGTAGCCTCTGGGCGCTTAAATGTCTTTCAACCGACAAACGACGAATTAAAAACGCTCTTTCCATAAGAAGACCGTGAGAAAGAATAAGGAGATACGGCATGAGCAATCGAACCGTTTTAGTCACAGGAGCAAGCCGCGGCATCGGAAAGGCTTGCGCTATTGCTTTAGCCAAAGACGGGTTTGATGTGGTCATTCACTGTAACAAAGGCTTGGAAAAAGCCACGGAAGTGAAAGAGGCCATTGAGCATCTCGGAAGAAAAGCTCGCATCCTTTCTTTTAATGTTGCCAACACTGCTACTTCACGCACTGCGATTGAAAACGACATCGCTGAGCATGGTGCCTATTGGGGGATTGTCAGTAACGCGGGTATTGCTCGAGACAATGCTTTTCCTGCGCTCACTGATGAAGATTGGTTTGATGTGATTAACGTCGATTTAAATGGGTTTTATAACGTTGTGAAACCCGCTCTTATGCCCATGATTCACTTAAAAGATGGTGGACGCATTATTGCGATGAGTTCAGTTTCAGGGATTATGGGTAATCGCGGTCAAACCAACTACAGCGCTGCTAAAGCTGGCCTCATCGGGGCGGCGAAGGCTCTCGCTACAGAAGTGGCGCGTAGAAAGATTACTGTCAATTGCATTGCGCCAGGACTCATTGAAACCGAGATGCTTCAGATGGCACCAGAGGCAATGGCGGTGGCGATGGCCATGATTCCGATGCGTCGCATGGGAAAACCCGAAGACATTGCCAACACAGTAAGTTTCTTAATGAGCGATAAAGCCTCTTACATCACGCGCCAAGTGATTTCTGTAAACGGGGGAATGTTATGAGTACAAGACGCGTTGTCGTCACAGGCATGGGAGGCGTCACAGCCTTCGGGGAAACGTGGACCGAGATTTCGGCAAAACTTAAGCTCGGGAAAAACGCGGTTAAGGTGATTGACTCCCTAAAGGAATTCGAGGGACTTAATACCTTCTTAGGTGCCCCTGTTGAAAACTTCACGCTCCCAGAAACCTATACGCGTAAAAAGATTCGTTCGATGGGACGCGTTTCTTTATTTTCGACGCGAGCAACAGAGTTAGCTCTTAACCAAGCTGGTCTTATCGGTGACCCTGTTTTAGGTAGTGGAAAAACAGGCATTGCTTTTGGATCTTGCACAGGTAGCTCTGAAGCCGTCTGTGACTTTGCGAAGATGATTAGCGAACACACCACGCGCTATATCACGGCGACAAGTTATGTTCGTATGATGCCGCACACGACAGCGGTGAATACGGCGATTTTCTTTGGAATCCGCGGGCGTGTGATTCCCACTTCTTCAGCCTGCACATCAGGAAGCCAAGCAATCGGATACGCTTGGGAAGCCATTCGCAATGGCTACGCGGATGTGATGGTCGCAGGGGGTGCAGAACAGTTTTGCCCCTCAGAAGTCGCGGCATTCGATACGCTTTTTGCAACCTCTGTGAAAAATGAGGCGCCTGAATTGGTCCCCTCGCCGTTTGATGTCAATCGCGACGGGTTAGTAATCGGCGAAGGAGGTGGCGCCTTGGTTCTTGAAGAACTCGAACACGCCAAAGCGCGAGGCGCAAAGATTTACGCTGAGCTCGTTGGCTTTGCGACAAACTGCGATGCCACACACATTACGCAACCGAATGCAGAAACCATTGGGATTTGCATCAAAGATGCCCTATCGATTGCGAATCTTGCACCAAGCGATGTCGGTTACATCAATGCGCACGGCACGGGAACAAAACGAGGAGATGCGGCTGAAGGGAGCTCTACTGCCGCAGTTTTTGGAAGTGACACACCAATTTCTTCACTAAAGAGTTATCTCGGTCACACGCTTGGCGCCTGCGGGGCGCTAGAAGCGTGGTTTACGATTGAGATGATGAACGAAGGGTGGTTTGCGCCAACGATTAATCTTACGAATCCTGATCCTGCCTGTGGCGAATTGCGACACATTCAAGGTGCGGGACTCGCTCTACAAACCGATTGCGTGATGACAAACAATTTCGCATTCGGTGGTGTAAACACGTCGCTTATCTTTAAGCGCTTTGCGTAAATCAATAGTTCTGGCGACTAGGAATTACGCCGCGAACACCGCCACGAGGATTCGTGACGTCGCCTTGGTAGCGAGGAATCACGTGCACGTGGACATGAAAGACCGATTGCCCAGCAGCTTGACCGACGTTCACACCAACGTTGTAGCCATCAGGTTTATATAGGCTATCGAGTCGCTCTTTGACTCGCTCAAGCATTGCATGCAAAGACGAAAATTCGTCTTGGGTTAAATCAAAGAAATTTGCCACGTGCCGCTTAGGAACAATTAACGTGTGACCTTTAGAGACAGGGAATCCATCTTCTAGAGCAACCCAAAGGTTGTCCTCAAAAAGAGCCTCACCTTTAGTGATCTTCTCACAGAAAACACAACCGTCCATCACTGATACCTCCAATGCGACTCAAAGCCCATATTGGAGGCAATCTCAATCATGGGAGAAAAACTCTTACGAAGTTGCTCTCGAAAAGCCTCCTCGGGCATCGTCATAATGTCATGAGCGGTAAGGTGCACTACGCAGTAATCTTCAAGTGCCTTTGGGGCTTGACTTGCATGCTCCTGAATGTAAAACCGAAGGGCCTTATGTTGAAACGAAGCAAAACTTCCGATGTAGTAATCCAAATCCGGTAAGTGATTGCTCTTTGAAGCATTCACAGCACCTGCGGCAGGAATGAGGTTCCAGAGTTGATTGTGCGAAACAAAGCTCCACGGAATGAAATGATCGAGTTGATAGTCACCGGGGCCCAGTGTTACGCCTGAATAGATGCAGTGCATCGGATGATTCTTAAGAATCTCGTTCCAAAACTTTGTTTGGCTTGTAAGTGACATGCGCTGCGCTGGGCAGAGAATCTTTCCCGCGATGTTGGGGACATTGGGATTTCTGCTTTGAAGGTATTGGCACAAGTGCCAGAACGTAAAGTCTCTCAGAATCCCAAGATGCTTTTTAAGGTATGGCGTCCAACGGGGATTAATCTCGATGGAGTCTTTCCCAATGGAATAAAGACAGTTGTTTGTAAGGTTCTGGGACTGTGCTCGAGCCTGTGCATCATTACTAGAAAGCTTCCACGCAGAAAGCAAACGATATGGGACATAGCGTCTTAGGTCTCGTAACTGCGTTTTAAGGCTCTTTGATGTTTGCGCAATTGCGTGAATCTCAGTATGAGTCGGAGCGTCTTTGTTATAAAGTTTCTGCAACTCACGTAAAGCAGAGGGCGTTGAATCACTCGCGCCTAAAGAGAGACGACAGACCAACACGGGATACCAAATCCAAGAAACCATTCTTTCGGTAAGAGTCTCCATAGGGATGCTTGTCTTCCCTTCAGAAACTTCATCAAGAATCGAGAGAAACCAATAGAACTTATAGCTCGTGGTGACTTTGTTAAAAAGCCCGTTAATCGGCGCTACGTCCAATCCATTTGCTAACGGCAATCCAACTGGTGACATCTCTAATCTCACTTCACAACAGGGATGAACTGCTTTAGATACTCACGAAGGGCATCGTCGACCACGTAAACGAAACAGCCTCGTACGCCACGGGTGAGCATGACTTTGTAGCTATTAAGAACAAAGGAGCGGAGCTCTTCTTCACCTGCTTTATCTTTGGCAATCCCGTTTTTCATGTTCTTATCGAAAACGTAATCTCTATCGACAACGATGCGTTTCTTTTCTTTATCGTATCGAAGGTCAGGACCGATGATGACACCGACGTAAGCCAAGTCAAACCCTTGCGTTGTATGAACGCAGCCAATTTCACGCACTGCATTAGCGCTCGTAATCCATCCGGCCTGCGTTGTGTTCCATCGATACTTCTTTCCTTCAATCGTGATATCACAAACTGTGGGCTTGTTCTTACCTTTCCACTCCCACGCAAAACCAGCGACGACACGAGAATAGCCCCTTCCCTCTGGGTCCGAACCTAAGTTTTGGATTTCCTCGTACATCGGCGTGAAGTGCTCGTAAAGACAAAATTTATATTCCCCAAAGCTCTTTTTCTTCGCCGTTCCTTCAAAGATTTGTTTGATGTACTCAACAAAACTCGTTCCACCCTCGCAACGCATTTGCGTTGTTAGCGTTAAAGGCGGGAAATCAGGGCTTATAAAGGGCGCGATTCTCTTTTGAAAATCTTCGTCAGGAACATCTGCTGGCCGCACTGTTTGTGCCGCATCGTAAAAAAGAATCTGGCATCGACTCTGCTTTATGATCCAATCAAGAGTTGACGTTGTCTGATGGTTCAAACCGAGACGTTCTGAGCACTGTTTGTACTCCCCTCGCCAACTGATATTTCTGTAGCGTGGTAAGCGGTGTGCTTCATCAACAATTAAAAGGTCATATGGTTCTTCGGCTTTTGCTACCTCTGTTGGACCGATAACAATTTGAGTTGCCAAAAGCCCTGCTTGCTTGAGTTCTTCTTTGAGCGTTAACTTAAAGACTTCTTGAAGTGTCTTACGTAGAGAAGTCATCGCGACAACATAGCCAATACGAAGAGGTTGTTTTCTCTTATGAACAAACTCAAGAAGTTTTCTTTGGATGTTTAGACAGTAGCTCTCATCGGTATCAGGATTTACCTCATCAACAGCAAGGTTCATCGGATCGGCGTTAGCTTCGAGTAAGAGCGAAAGAATTTTTGTTGCGACGATTGTCTTACCAGTGCCAGCGGCGCCAGAAATTAACTGAACACGATGTTCTCGATTCTTTAAAGCCTCAAGCGTGCCTTCAATTGCCTTAAAACACACATCGCGCTGTTCGACAGTCAATGCCGTGTACGGAGAAAACTTGTATTTGTCGCTTGAAGTGATTTCAAGGTACGACTGGCGACTTAATTTAAGGCGATTCCAAAGTGCCTCCATCTCCTCGACGTAAGAGAATCTTTGGAAATAATCGTGGTGTGCGCTTTGCCCAAGATTCTTGTTTTTGACGTCAAAGTGTGAGTCACACTTAAATAGACGAATAAGCGTCTGTTCAACATCCAAAATCGCTGACTTGTTGAAGCGATCATTGATGACGACTTTGATAACAGAATAAAGCTCTTGTTTTTGTGGATCTTCGAGGTGCTGCTTGACGCGTCCAATGAAGTTACTCGTCTCTCCGATATAAAGGGGGCAATGCGCTTTCTTAGGGTTCCCGTGAATTAAATAGACAACAGGCCAATCAGAGCATTTTTCCTCTTCTCTTGCCTTGATAGGGGTCATTTTGTTGAAATCGAACTCTTCGACCCTAATTAATTCGCCTGCCATCGTCGCTCACTTAAGTTCCGTGTATTTCTTTGCTGAACCCCAAGCTTTGTCGGCTGGGTATTTAAGGGCATTGGCTTTTATTTTCTTTTGGATGATTTCTGAAACATCAAAGCCATACTTATCAGCAAGCAAGAAGGCGTAGTTAAAGACATCTGCGAGTTCTTCTTCGACTTTTTCTCTTTTGGCTTCTGCGGCATCTTTCCACAAAAAGACTTCCAAAAGTTCGTTGGCTTCAATACTTAAAGCGATAGCGAGGTCTTTGGGATTGTGAAATTTATCCCAGTTACGCTCTTCCGTGAACTCACGAATCTCTCTTTTTGTTTGCTCAAACTCGCCCATATTGCTTTGCCCATAAAACTAATTTCAGAAGAATGTGCTCTTTCTTAAACTCAATGCTAACAGAAAGGCTTTGCAAACAATAGGTTAAATCATAAGGCGCAAATCCACACAGGCAGGTCGTCCTATTGCTGCATGCAACAAGCGAATACTCTTATGCTACGAAAGCTATTTTCTCATTGACTCCTTTAAAGACGAATCTGACAGTAAAGGCTCTGTAATATCC
>CAVJUW010000026.1:0-19949 GCA_963652725.1 Bacteroidaceae bacterium
AGATTGGCCTTGCTTTCTTTTTAAAAAGAACGCTTAAAAGAAAAGAAAAGGCTCGAGCTAAAGAAACAACACTAGCCTCGCGATTTAAAAGGTGTGCTAAAAGAAAAAGCGTCAAGAGACGAATCAATAATATCAAACCCTCTTGAAGTTGGGTAGAGGTGATATCCAAAGAGAGAATGCTTGAAGTAAGAGTCGAAAGCGTTGCCCAAAAAAGCGCCATTACCCCCCAAGTCTTTATAAATCCACCGAAACTATTTAAGCCTTCTCTTGCGATAAAGAGAATCGATAAACCGAGAAAAAGACAAAGAACAATGTAGGAGGGGAAAACCCAAACAAATGCGCTTGCGGGCAAAAATAAAAGCAAAAGAAAAAGCGCACGCGATACGTTCATCGTTAAAAGGACCTTAATCCCCAAGCGGGATTTTGAGAAATCGCTTCACGAATAGCTTCGATTTCGCCAGTTGCAACAAGGGAACCGTTAAAAAGCACAGAGGCACTTAAATTCGGTAGCGTTAAAAAGTCCTCGGGCTCGTGCGTTGCAATAACGAATGTGGCCTTTTTGTTCTTTGCTTGAATATTTTCAATATCCGCTAAGAGTGCCTTTGTTGAGGGCCAATCCAAGCCCGAAGTCGGTTCATCTAAGAGAAACACATCTGGATCTGTGATAAGGAGGGAGGCAAGCGCAAGTTTTCTTTTTTCGCCAAAAGAAAGGTTCTTTGTCTTAGCTTGAGGCTTTAAGCCAAAATTCTTAGCTACCCCTAAGGCGCGATTGATTTGATTCTTTTTGGGATTCGTAAATCCCAAAGTCATGTCTTCTAACACCGTTTCCCCAAAGATCTGATAGTGCGAATCTTGCATCAAAAGTGCGGCGCTTCCAGTAACGTTGACGCTACCCGATTCAGGTTCAATGAGACCGGCAAGGAGACGAAGTAGGGTGCTTTTCCCTGTCCCATTGGCGCCAAGAATTAAATGGAGGGCGCCCTCTGTGAGACTAAGCGTTACCCCATTTAAAACGAAGGACTTTAATGCGTTTATCTCAATCATCGTGAAAGTCTAATTTCAGTTGCGCGCCACAAAAAAAGCGCCAAACAAATCTTAATGAAGTCTCCAGGGATAAAGACAACATCAATTAGGAGTGCTTCCAAAAACGCCTTCTTTAGTGTGAGCATCAAGCCAGCGATCCCTAAGAGGTGATCGAGAATAAGGCCCGCGACTAATAAAAGAAAAGAGGGGATAAGTGATTTCCCTTTCGCAAGACCAGCGAAATACGCAATCAATAAAAAGCCCCAAAGGTATCCGGCAGAAGCTCCAAAAAGAACACCGATACCTGATTTACCTCCAGCAAAGACGGGAACTCCCAAAGCGCCTGCAAGAAGATAAACCAAGACACTCAAAACTGCGCATTTCGGACCTAAAAAGAGTCCTGCGTAGGCAATTAAAAGCGTCTGAAGGGTAACAGGCACGGGTCCTATGGGAAGAACCAGAAGGCTTGATAGGCCGATAAGTGCAGCAAATTCGGCAATGTAGGTAAGCTGCTTTATTTGAGAGATTTCTTTCGTCATAGGAAAAGTAGCTAAAGAATCCATTGTGACTTAGATAGCAAAAACGCACCGAGGAGCAATCGATGCGTTTTCTCTATTTGGCTAAACCATCCATGCTGAGGGACACAGGTGGAAAAGCTGACCGCTTGAAATTAAGCCATCGCTTTGATAGCGGCGGACAAGCGGCTCTTATGACGCGCAGCGGCGTTCTTGTGCAAGGCACCTTTGGAGCACATTGCATCAACCAAACCCTGAGCCTTCTTAAAGGTCTCAGCAGCGGCGGCCTTGTCGCCAGCGAGGATGGCCTTACGGACAGCCTTGATAGCGGTACGATAGCGCGTACGCTGCGCAGAAAGGTGCTGGTTGCGTGCAACGGCCTGACGGGCACGTTTGCGAGCTTGTTTAGTATTAGCCATTTAGGTATTCCTAATTAAGAATGCTTGTTGGGACAAGCACACGGTTTTAAATCATCCCGGGTGCGCCCTCGCATTCGCGAGCCGTGGGCTCGGCCGGTATATGTTTACAATGTCGCCTATCGAAACGAAAGAGGGCGAATAATTTCGCCCCTAATTTCGAAAAGCGCCACATTCTAACAAAAGTGCGGCGTTGCGACAACACCATTTTTATTTGAAGTCCATGTCAATTCTGCGCTCAGCTGCCACAGTCTCGGCCTTTACGATGCTTTCTCGAATCACAGGCCTTATCCGCGACATGCTTATTGCGCGCTATTTTGGCGTGTCTGCCGCAACCGATGCCTTTTATGTTGCCTTTCGAATCCCTAACTTATTAAGGCGACTTTTTGCTGAGGGCGCTTTTTCTCAGGCCTTCGTTCCCATGCTCTCGCAAGTCAAAGAGCAAGAAAGCGAGGCGAGGGCTCACGAATTTATCGATCATGTTTTTACGCTCCTTGCGATCAGCGTTTTCCTAGCAAGCGTCTTGGGGGTGATTTTTGCGCCAGCCATTATTTGGGTGATTGCTACAGGGTTTTCTGATACCCCAACGACATTTCAATTGGCCGTTCTCTTAACGCGCTTTATGTTTCCCTACATCATCTTTATGAGCCTTGTGGCGATGGCCGCTGCGGTTTTAAATACGTGGAAACATTTTGCGATTCCTGCGTTTACGCCCGTACTCCTCAATGTGAGCTTTATCCTTTTTATCGTTTTACTAAGTGAACGCCTTGAAGAACCCGTCTGGGCTCTTGCGATTGCTGTGATTGTCGGTGGCCTCTTACAGCTTGGTACGCAGCTAATTCAAATGCGGCGCATGAAGCTTTTAGCGCATTTTGTCAATCCCGCGAAAGCAATCAAAGATAAAGCCGTCACCCGCATGCTTAAGCTCATGGTCCCAGCACTTGTTGGCGTAGCGGTTGCTCCTTTATCTATTTTGATTAACACCAATATCGCCTCGCGCTTAATTGAAGGGTCGGTGACGTGGTTAAGTTACGCTGATCGCTTAATGGAATTTCCTTCTGCGCTGCTTGGCGTTGCGTTAGGGACAGTTTTGCTTCCAAGCTTATCGCGCGCCTACGCCAAAGGAGAAACCGAGAAATATCGTGATCTTTTGGATACGGGACTACGCATTGTTTTACTGCTTGCGATTCCTGCTGCCATCGGCTTAGGAATGCTCCCTGAAGCGCTTTCTGCTGTGCTTTTTCAAGGAAAGAACTTTACGGCTCTTGATGTGGCACAAACCTCAATTGCGATTCGCGGCTATTCGATCGGGATGATTGGTCTTATTGGTATCAAAATCGTTGCACCCGCTTTTTATGCGAGAAAAGACATTAAAACGCCTGTGGCAGTCGCGATTGTCTCCGTTGTTGTGGTTCAGGCTTGTAACTTCTTTACGGTTCCCGTGTTTTCGCACGCAGGGCTTGCGCTTTCCGTTGCGATCGGCTCATGCTTTAACGCCGGAGTCCTTCTTATCATCCTTTTAAAGCGCGGCTGGTATGCAAGTAACGTCGGTTGGATCGGTTACATTGCCAAAATCGCCATGGGCGCTATTGCCATGGCTGCCTTTCTCTTTTGGATACAAATGGGGACGGATTGGGCCGGCATGCAAGCCGAGTGGGTCATGCGCCTCATTAAGGTACTTGCCATTATTGTTGCGGCAGCAATCGTCTACTTTGCCACACTATTTATTTTTGGTTGGCGTGCCCGCGAATTACGACACGCGGCCAAACAAAACTAGAGTTTTCCTATGACTAAATTTATCGCTGGGATTGAAAAGCGGCTAGCAAAGGTTCGTAATGACATCGATGAAGCGAAAAAGCTTGAGGCCACAGTTACTCTTTTGGCTGTAAGTAAAACCTTTCCAAAAGAGGCCGTTCTTATTGCCGCAAACGAAGGACAACGCCACTTTGGAGAAAACTACGCACAAGAAGGCTGCGATAAAGTTGCGTGGTTTAAAGAGCAACATCCGGAACTTACGCTTATCTGGCACTTTATTGGCCCCGTGCAAGCCAATAAAACACGAAAGATTGCAGAGCACTTTGATTGGGTCGAAAGCGTAAATCGCGACAAAATCGCAAAGCGCTTAAGCGATCAGCGACCTATGGGGCTTGCGCCTTTAAATGTTCTTATCGAAGTAAACATTGACGGGGAAGCGACAAAATCTGGTGTGCCTCCAACTGAGGTGGAAAAGCTCGCCGATTTTATCGAAACGCTCCCAAACTTAAAGCTTCGAGGCTTAATGGCAATCCCAGAGCCAGCTAACACAAGAGAGGCTCGTCTTAAACCATTACTTGCAATGCGAGCCCTCTATGAGAAACTCAAAGAAAAATACCACTTTGATACGCTTTCGATGGGAATGAGCGCAGACTTTGAAGAGGCGCTTGAAGCGGGTTCGACAGAAGTTCGCGTGGGAACGGCAATTTTTGGTCATCGCGACTACAACGCAAAATAAGAAAAAAACGTCTAAAAACTTAACCCGCACTACAGAATTATGGATATAATTGCGCACTTTGATTTGATTAACCCTTGTGGGGTATAGAAATGGCTGTTCAACAAAATAAAAAATCTACAAGCCGCCGTGGTAATCGTCGTGCTCACGATTCCTTGACGAATCCGCCAGTTGCTATCGAAGCAACAACAGGCGAAGTGCATCGTCGCCATCACATCAGCGCCACTGGTTTTTATCGTGGCAAGAAAGTGATTGCGAGCAAAGAAGAAGCCGCTGAATAAGCCTCGCTTAAGTTAGGCTCAATTGTGCTTTTTTAAAAATTGAGCCGCCTTCGGTCTGTGTTTTGTGATAAACGCAGTACAAACGAATGGGGCGGCTCTTTTTTGTTGCCCAAAAGTTTTATAGAATCAGCTCATGAAACTCGCTGTTGTTTTTCCTGGTCAAGGCGTACAAGCAATCGGAATGCTTAGGGATTTCGAAGCACTTACTTGCGTCAAAGAGACCTTAGATCAAGCCGATTTCCTCTTGGGCTATTCGATTTCGAGCCTTATTCATGAGGGCCCAGAAGATAAGCTCAATGAAACCCGCTATACGCAGCCCGCTCTTTTTGTGACGTGCGTTGCGATTTGGCGCGCATTAAAAGAGAAATTACCTCTCGCTCCCGCCTTTTTCGCAGGTCACAGCCTTGGCGAATACGCAGCCTACGTTGCAAGTGGCGCAATTAACTTTGAAGACGCACTCAGTCTTGTCCAATACCGTGCAGAACGCATGCAAGAAATTGGCAAGCAAAATCCAGGCGGAATGACTGCAATTATCGGATTAGATAGCAAAGCGATTACGGCCCTTTGTAAAGAAGTCGAAAGTGAAGGCTTTGTGACTGCGGCTAACTTTAATTCGCCCATTCAGACCGTGATTGCAGGAACGAAAGAGGGACTCGCTAAAGCGAAAGCGCTCGCAAAGGATAGGGGAGCGCGTCTTATTGTGGATCTCTCTGTCGCAGCACCCTTTCATACAGCGATTTTTGAGCCCGTGGCAACGGGATTACGCGATAGACTTCACGCGATAGCGATTTCAGAAAAGAGAACGCCCGTTGTTGCAAACATCGACGCTGTGGTTCACGCGGATAACGAGGCTCTCATAGTAAGCTTAGCCGAGCAGGTCTCGCATCCGGTTCAATGGTCAAAGACCCAAGAGTTCTTACAAAGCGTTGGGGTTGATACCGTAATCGAATGCGGCCCAGGTAGGACACTTACGGGACTTGCGAAACGGACAATGCAAGCGACGAAACTCGTTAATTGCGCAAGTCTCGAATCCATCGAAAACATCGCTACAACACTTTCTTAAGGACAATGTGAATGACAACGACTTTTTCAGAAAAAGCCTTTGCCTCTCGCGTCGTTTTAGTCACGGGCGCGAGTCGCGGCATCGGGAAAGCCACTGCCTCGCTCTTTGCCACCTTAGGCGCCAAGGTCTACGGCACAGCCACTTCAGAAAAAGGAGCCGATGAGATTAGTGCCTACCTAGGTGCTTCTGGTAAAGGTTTGGTTTTGGATGTCACCGATAAAGAAGCTTCCCAAAGGCTAATCGACGTGATTATCGCAAGCGACGGGAAAATTGACGTCCTTGTCAACAATGCGGGTATCACACGCGATGCGTTAAGTATGCGTCTTACTGACGAAAACTGGGATGCTGTCTTAGAGGCCGATTTAACTGGCGCCTTTCGACTTACTCGCGCCGCATTAAAACCGATGATGCGCGCTCGTTACGGGAGAATCGTCAGCGTTGCCTCCGTTGTTGGCGCTGTTGGTAACCCAGGACAAGCTAATTACGCCGCCGCAAAAGCCGGTCTCATTGCCATGAGTAAATCCGTGGCTCGAGAAGTTGCCGCCCGCAACATTACTGTCAATTGTGTGGCTCCAGGCTTTATTGATACCGATATGACAAAGACAATACCAGAGAACATTCGCAAGAATTTGATCGCGCAGATTCCCTCGAATCGCTTAGGGAACCCTGAGGATGTTGCCAATGCGATTGTCTTTTTAGCAAGTGAAGCCGCAGGCTACATCACTGGCACTGTTATTCATACAAATGGAGGATTGTTTACGGGTTAAACGCTTAGCAGTAAAAAACCTTGATACAATCCCATAAATTTTCGAACGGACGCAAAGTAAGTCCGTTAACTTGATACTTTATTTCGGAGTTTATAAATGGACGAGTTGGAACAAAAAGTCAAGAAAATCATCGCCGAACAGCTCGGTAAAGATGTTGCTGACATCAAGAACGAAGCTTCTTTCATCGAAGACCTTGGCGCAGACAGTTTGGATACAGTCGAACTCGTTATGGCTCTTGAAGATTCCTTCAAGATTCAGATTCCTGATGAACAGCAAGAAAACCTTCGCACTGTTCAGCAGGCCATCGATTTCATCCGCGAAAATCAAAAGGCCTAAGCCTTTTACGCTTTAGCACCTACGCACGAGGGGCCTTTAAAATGCAAAGGCCCTTCGTTGATTTATTACTTTGATTTCTAGGTAAGCATGCGTCGAGTTGTTGTCACAGGGCTTGGTCTTATAAGCCCACTCGGGAACTCTGTCAAAGAAAGTTGGAGCTCTCTTCTGGCAGGGACTTCTGGCGTCTCAGGTATCAACTTATTTGATCCAAGCGCTTTTAATTGCCGCATCGCTGCAGAAGTCAAAAACTTTGATCCGTCTCTTTACTTGGGTGCCAAAGACGCGCGTCGTTTCGAGCGCTTTACGGCCTTTGGTGTAGCGGCTGCTTTCGAGGCGCTCGATGATGCAAAACTCGCTTTCGAAGAAAATGAAGCTGAAGCCGAGCGTGCTGGGTGCCTAGTGAGTTCTGGAATCGGCGGCATTCACACAAAGTGCCACGACTACGCCGAATACCTCGCAGGTGGCCCACGTAAGTTTTCTCCTTTCGTTGTCCCCGTTTCTATTATCACGTCGACAAACGGAAAACTCTCGATTGCCCGCAACTTAAAGGGACCGAATCTTGCGATTGGCACGGCCTGCGCCTCTGGCCTTCACTCGATCGGGGAAGCGGCTTGGATTATCGCTAGAGACGACGCTGATGTGATGGTCGCGGGAGGAACGGAAAGCGCTATACATCCCGCGGGTATCGCTGGATTCGATAACATCCACGCTTTGTCTCGTCGCAATGACGCGCCAGAGAAAGCCTCACGTCCCTTTGATAAAGATCGCGACGGTTTTGTGTTAGGCGAAGGTGCAGGAGTCTTAGTCTTAGAAGAGTACGAACACGCTTTAAGGCGCGGCGCACATATCTATTGCGAAGTTGTGGGCTATGGCTTAAATGCCGATGCCTATCACTTTACGGCGCCCGCGAAGGATGGCGCTGCGCGTTGCATGAAACTCGCGTTAAAGCGCGCGAATTTAACGCCTGATGCCATTGACTTTATCAATGCCCACGGGACCTCAACCCCGATGGGAGACGCAAGTGAAGCCAATGCAATCCGAGAAGTCTTTGGCGAGCACACCGACAACATTTTTGTGACCTCCACAAAAGGGGCCACAGGTCACGCTCTCGGTGGCGCAGGCGGCATGGAAGCGGTCTTTACCGTCCTTTCGATTAGAGACCAGATTGTGCCTCCGACGCTAAATCTTGAAAACCAAGATTTAAAGTGCCCGATTCGCATCTGCTCGGGCGCTGCGCAAAAGTGCGATATTACTTACGCGATGAAAAATAACTTTGGCTTTGGTGGCACAAACGCGAGCGTGATCTTTAAGGCATTTGATTCCTAGCTTTTAAAACCAGCCTAGGTTCGGACCTTCCACAGGCTCAACGCAGCGAAACACAATCTCGCCTTCATAGCCCTTTTCTTTAGCGCGCGTTTCAGCATCCAAGGGCATCATGCCTTTCTTTTTCTTACTGCAGAACACATTGGCGCGTTCAATCTGGCGATCACGAAATCGTGTGTAGCTCGTTGCCCAGGGCTCATATAGATAGAGCTTGAATTCATTTGCGGCAAGAGTTGTGACGTTCTCTTCAGATTTACCGTAAGAGGCGCAGCCAGCGACAAAGCTAGCTGCGATAGAGAGTGTTAAAACATTCAGTGCGAAATTCTTCTTTTGCATTGTCGTATTGTTCTTCGTTTCAATGAGTGTTGTCGATATAAAGTTTATGACAGACTGAAAAATCCATAAGTCCTATTTTCGCATAGCTTAGCTTGTCGCGCTCGTAGATTTTCTTCTCGACTTGATCGGCTACGCAATAAAACCCAATTTTTTTCCCATCTCGCTCCATAAGAAAAGGAATTTCTTTTCCGTTCGTATCAAGAGCATAGGTAAAGTGGGCATCCGAAAAGGCGTCCTTCAAACTTAAATAGATTGCATTAAGGCCAAAAAACTTTAATTGCTTTTTATCAGAGGAATCTGTCCGTGTAAGCCACATCGCAAGGCCCGGAGCCCGCCAAAAGAGTTTTTGGCGTCTAGCTAGGCGTCTTTTACCAACCTTATCTACGGGATCGATCAAATCAATGATTCCGAGTCTTTCCAAATGGGCGCTCCAACGCCGCGAGGTCGCTTGACTTACTGAGGCATCTTTAGCGACAGCGGTCCAATTCACAGGACGAGCCGTGTAACGGGCTGCCTCACGCAAGAAATCGAAAAAAGAACTTTCTTGCTGGATTTTAAGTCCCGATAAAATGGTCTCAGCATAAAGGGCTTTAAACCAGCGTTCCCAAAAGAGAGCAGGGTTTGCCCCATGGGGGACGCCTGTCGCTTTCAAGGCGCTTACAAAATCAGGATTTGTCAGAGCAAATTTCCCGCCAAGTAGGTTTTCGTTTGGCCTCTCTTGAAAGGTGAGAGCCCGAGAAATCGCTTCTCGCTCAATAGCAATTCCGATTTGAAGTTCGTCTGCCTTACTTTGAAGTGCTTTGATTTGACTTTCACCAAAAAGGCCCGAGACAATAATCTTCTTCCAAGGATGCGTCTTTAAGTAGTAAAGTGCCTTCGTAAGAAGTGAGGCCCGCAAATGCGCCGATTCAATCACGCCTGGCGCATGATAGAGATCGAAGAACTCCTCAGGACTCGCATCAAAAAGGCGAGAGACGTGAATGTGTTTTAGGCTTGCAAGACTAATTTCGTGGCTTTCATCAAAGATTGATTCACGAACGCGACAAATGAGTTTGACGTGTAAGCTCATCGCGTCGCACCTTTTAAGCCTTTGGCTCGGTACTTTCTCAAGGTATCTGCCAAAAGTAAATAGCCAAGCGCTTGAACTGTAAGTAAAACGAGGGCACTTAAGACATCAGAAAGCGCCGCGCCATTTTGGCTCACAGCAATCATCGCCTCAACCCCAGGACTTGTCGGCAAGAAGGCTCGTGCTAAAAGTGCTAGAGGACCAAATCCGCTAATCGGATAAATCGCGCCCGACAAGAAGACAGCAGGCGCAGAAATAAGCACCAAGCACTGCGCAACATACGCATTTGACCCCAATAAAAGTGTCACAACGGTTCCTAAAGCGACTGACCCAATGAGCATCAAAATCATAATCGAGAGGGTGCCAGCGAAGTTTTGCATCGTTGGGAAATCAAAAAGCGAGAAAACAAGCCCTTCGGCGTAGCAAAACCAAAATAGTCCAAAAAGGATAAATCCCGTAAGAGTAAGGAAGAAATCGCGCCGCTTTTTAAGTAGGTTTTCTGTAAAGGCGTCAATGGGTTTACTCACAAGCCAGCCCCCAAGCGTCATCCCAACGCACATAAACAAAACCGCTTGCAAGATAACCGGACCCACAACGGGAACGGTGTAGCTCGCGTACCCAGCAATCGAATTAAAGAGATTTTGATCGACAAGGCTCACGGGCGGTTTCGACAGTGCCTGAATCCGAGATAAAGGTGTTCCCGAGCGATTTAAATTCATCGCTAAGGGTAATTTGGATTCATTCATCGTCACAGCCAACACAGCGGCCTGAATCGCTCGAGCCTTTACCGTATAAAAGCCGTTTACTGTAACGGCAAGTGTGGCATGTTTTCCTGCTAAGAGGTTCTTTTCAAAATCAACGGGGATTTCGATTACAGCGCTCACCTCTTCACGGCGATATAGGTCATAGTTTTTCGCTGGATCTGCGTCAATCGCAAGAACCTTTAGCGTCGGGTGACTCTTAAATTGATTGATTAAATCGCGCGAAGTGCTCGTGCGGTCTAAGTCCGTGATTGCTGTGGCAATTCCCGTTACGCTCTGATGCATGTAAGGCCAAGCGTAAAAGCAGCAGTAAAAAGCAATGGCAAAGATAAAAATAATGCAGGTGTGCACCGAGAAGATGCCGCGACGGACGCCTTCGAAAATTTCGCCAATTACGGTTTGTGGCAGAACCGGCTCAGAGTGTTCTTTCTTAAGAGCCTCTTTTTTAATCCAACCCTTAACACGCTTTGGGAAAACGTAAAGGCCGATAAGAAGCGGGATAAGAACAAAAAGCGCCTGAATCGACAAGAGCCAAAGCGAATGCGAGAGGGGAGAACCTAATACCCACTCACAGGATTCGATGCGCAAAAACCACGTTAAAGGAAGAATAAGGGCAAAGATGTTGGCGGCAACGTCCATCGAATCCAAGGGATAAGAAAAGCCCGTAAAGGGAAGAATCGGAGCGCAAAATCCGATAGCAACAGACATCGCAATAATCCAATGCGGAGCGCACGCTACAAAAGCGAGAGCAAACGTTGCCATCGAAAAAACAAGTAGGAGAGCACCCACAGCCCAAACTAGCGTACTTCCTACAGGGGTGTAGCCCATAAATCCAGCGAACCACGCGACATAGGCTACTGAGGCAAAACCATAAAACGCCATCCACGGTAGGCTCTTACCAATTAATTTGGAAGCTACAGACTCACCTTCAATGAAGTAGGCTTTACAACGCTTCTCGCGCCACTCACGCGCAAAAACGCCGACCATCGTCAAAATCACGCTTAAGGCAAAAACGCAAGGAATTAGCGAACTTAAGAGAAATGGCGAGTAGTTGTAGGTGGGGTTTCCTGGGACAAAGATATCCGCTTCTAAGGTGTGAAAGGCCGCGTCGCTTCCTTTTAAGCTACCACCTGTGCCGCTTAAGTACGGCTTCATAATCTCTTGAAACTTCGCATTAAGGGTAGACTTGATATCGACCTCTAGGGTTGTTGCAATCGCGTAATAGCTTTTGGCAAAACTAAGTTCAATTGCGCTTTCTCCCGTGCGAGAAACTAAGTGTGCACTCCAAGCGTAGGGGATTCGCACACTAGCGTACACCTTACCCGCGCGCATCGCGTCAAGTGCTTCACGGTCAGTTTGAAAGCGCTCGACTTTGACGCTCGGTAGGCTCTCAAGCGTTAAAACGATTTCTCGGCTTATCGTTGTGCGATCAAGATCGATGACAGCGATAGGCAGCGACCGCATGAGGCCGCTTGCGAAAATCGAAACCAATACGCAGATAAGAAAAAGCGGCCAAACGATTCCCGTAAAAAGAAGCGCAGGCCGTTTCATTGCCTCCCTAACTTCAGTTCGGGCCGCCTCACGGATTTGAGAAAAGTTGACCATCGCTTTACTGTCTTTTAGCGCTTAACAAGAACGCTCATCCCAGGGCGTAAGCCTTCGATTGTGCCAACAGGACGGGCTCTTACTTCAAAAGTGCGCATATCGTAGCCACTTGATTGTTTGGTCGAGCGCCAAGTTGCGTAATCAGCTCGAGGGCTAATGTAGTAAATCTGGAATTGAACTTCTTTTTCCGAAAGCGCTGGAACCGTTGCCGTTAATTTGGCTCCCATCTTAATTTGCTGCATCTCGTCTTCGCGAATATTAAAAATCGCCCATTGATCGTTTAAATCAATCAAGGTCACAAGCGGGAAACCAGCACCAGTGACTTCGCCAGCTTCAAGAACGATGCGAGAAACTTCTCCAGCTCGAGGAGCACGGACTTTGGCTTCATTAGCATAGCTCTGAACTTCAGCAACGCCTTCTTGGGCTTGGCTAGCAAGAGCTGCGGCTGCGAGCTTTTCATCGGCTCGCGCCCCAGTAACAGCCATATCGTATTGGCTTTTGGCGGCAAGCTCGGCGTTTGCCGCATTATCCAATGCCGCACGCGCCTCATCGTGCTTTTGCGCAGAAATTAGACCCTCTTTAAATAGGGAATCGACGCGGGCAAAACTCTTTTTCGCTAGCGTGGCTTGAGCCTTCGCTCTCTTAAATTGTGCTTTAGCAGCCTCGATTTGCTCGGTGCGGGCCCCTTCGTTTACTAAACGAGACTTCGCTTGCGCCGCTTCACTTTGCGCTTTAACTTGGCCAAGTTTGGCGTTAATTTCTGGGGTCGCAATTTCTAGGAGCACATCATCGGCTTTAACCGTATCGCCTTCGCGCACGAGAACCTTCTCAACTCGACCAGAGATCTTTGCAGAAACATTAATAACACGCGCCTCCATCTGTCCCTGAAAAGGTGGCAAAGTCGGGTGCGCAGCAATCCAAAGACCGTAAAGCACAAAGGCAATAGCGATAAAAAGAACGGTCAAAAGAATTTTTTTCATGCGAGGTGTCAAACTCATAATTAATTCTCAACGAAATTATCTTTGCGGCTGAGGGAGGCTATGAACTCATCGGAACTGCCGCAAACGGCATTCAAACTCGCCCAAGAAACCACGAATTGGTAGGCTGAAATGCGGCGTGCGATTTCAGAGGCCAAAAGTTGCGTGCGAGCCTCATTTAATTCAGTTGCGGTGCACAGCCCCTCTTCAAAGGCGCGCTTACGAAGTCTTAGGTTTTCTCGCGCCGTCTCGAGTGTGGAAAGCGTTAACTGATATTGATCTTGTGTTTGTAGTGTTCTTAAGTAGGCCGTTTCAACAGCTTGCTCAATCTGGTTTTGCGCCTCTTGAATACCTGAAGTGGCTTTATTGACAAGAGCACGGGCCGCGGCCATGCTTTCGCTTCTATCTTTGTTATCCCAAAGAGTGATTTTTACGCCAACTCCAGCAACCCAATCGGGTTCTGTCATCGATAGATAGTGCTTGATGGCGTTACCTTGTGCAAAAGCGTAAACCTGAGGTGCCCACGCGGCTTTCGCGGCCTTTAAACCTGCTTCAGCTTGTGTGCGTTTGGCTCTAACGGCGCGAAGAACGGGATTACCCATCGCAGCTTTGGTTTGCCACTGCTGAATTGTCCCGATGGGGCCAGCGATCACAAAGAGGGGAGTGGCGAGTTTTCCAAGAGAGTCTTCGCGCAAAAGGCGCTTTAATTCGCCTTCAGCGATACGGGTATCCGTTTCACTTGCAATGAGTTCGCGCGCCGCTTTATCGCGATTAACGCCTACGGCCATATTCTCTAAGCGGCTAATCGATCCGGTTTCAGATAGCCTTTTAGCGCGGTGCACTTCTTCGTCTTGTTGACTAAGCATCGAGCGTCTGAGATTTTCAACAGACCTTGCTAACTGAACACCAAAATACTTTTGCGCGAGTGTCACATCGAGTTGATTGCGTGTGGCGCTTTCGTCTTCTAAGGCTTCTGTTGCCGCTGCTTGCGCTGCGGCAATCTTGGCACTAATGGCGCCCCCAGTGTAAATCGGCAGTTCAACACTCCCAATTAAACGAGGGCCATACAAATCCTGAGAGAAAGTCAAAGGAACAGAAAGAGAACCAAGCATGCCTAAAGGGATTTGCTTGTTACCTAGATCAACGTCTTTTTGTCCCCAAAGATGGCGAAATTCCGCTGTGACTTTAGGGCCATGCAGACTCTTATAACTTTCTGCCTCGTGCTCGCGATGCGCTCTTTCAGAAGCACTCATCTTCACAGTGTCACTTCTTTCGTGCGCAAGGGCTCTAGCCTCTGAAAAATCAAGCGTCACAGCTTGAGCAAAGCTTGTTGCCGAAGCCAAAGAAAGAAGGGCAGAAAAAGCAATCAACTTTCGTTTAAACATTGGTGTTACGTATCTCGTAAGAATTTCTCGAAATTCTAACGAAAGCGATAGCATCTGAGGGAAAGAAAAGGGCTTACGGCTAATTTGACGAAATAGTTTGACCGCTGTAAAGTAAGTCCGCAAGCCACGAACAAGGGATTACTCCCCTGTTCGTGAAGATTAGCTAATATCTAGCGTCGTCTTTTCTTGCGAAAATCAACGAAGACTTTGAGCGAGATGCAGATACAAATTGCCATTGGCAAAAGTTCCACATCAAGCGAAAAGTTCGCTAATATTTCGGAAGAGAGAAATGTTATCGTGAACGTCATTTCCTCGTCCTTCGAAACCCAAGTTAGCTGCTTGGGTTTCTTCATTAGTGCTTTTTAGAAAACACCAACTATCCACACAACCGCGTGAATTCTTTACAAGGCTCGCCCTGTATGTGGGCCTGTGGACAAAAACGGGACTGAGCAATCCTAAACATATCTCACGTCGCACTTGCGAACGAGGTGAGTATACCTAGCTCTCTTTTTCAATCAGAGGTTTTCAGTACTTAACTAGCTTTTTCTTTGTCTTGCAAGAAGTCCCTGTTGTAAAGAAGCAAAAATGCCACAAAGTCAAAGCAGTTCCAAAAATAGGCACGTCATCCTTTGCTCGCCTAATGAAAGAACCTGTGCGTTCGTAGCTACTGCGTCAGCACATTGTCCCCGCAAGATGCGGATAAGCGCGATTGTTACGCACTAAACGCTCATCTGATGCGCCTCTGAACAACCAAATTTTCATATCTCTCCCGTTTCTCCGAGGCCGTTTAGACACTTTTTTGGGCACTTTGGAGACATTCTGAGCACAAAACCCGAAGAGAATGCGGTTTTTTGAGGGCTACGAGAAGGATTAAAAGCAACAAAAAACCCTGATGAAACAGGGCGAAAGAAAGGATGTTACCTTTTTTTAGAAATGTGCCGTGGTGCCCGAGACGGGAATCGAACCCATATGCTTGTTAAGCTGCGGATTTTAAGTCCGCTACGTCTACCTATTTCGTCACTCGGGCCACGTGCGACGGTCGCACATTCTACACGAGCAAAGTGAAAGCGTTAAAGACAAATGTATCTTTTTTTGATCTACCCATTCCGATTTCAAAAAAGCTACGCATTACACGTTAGATTTCAGGTTCTTTTCAAAGCATCTTAGCAATGATTCGCAACGCCTCGGGTAACGCCTTTAAATCGATATTCGAATACGAAAAGAGAAATTCGTGCTCTCTAGGGGCGCTCCCTAAGACGTAATAAGAGGAAAGCGCCTTAAGACGCACCCCTTGGCTTAGTAGCATAGCTTCAAGCTCTGCGTCTTTTCTTTGTGTTTTAAGTTCAATCACAAAATGAAGCCCTGAGTGGTTTTCTTTTACTTTGCAGAAAGGCGCTATGGGGCTATGCGCAATCGCTTCTAGCACGGCAAAGCGTTGCTTGGCATAGTGTGTTCTCATCCGATTTACGTGCTTTTCAAGAAAGCCCTCGTCGATAAACTTAGCGACAGTCAATTGCTCGAAATTAGAGACCGTGCTTGCGTAAAAGCCCAAACGCTCATGAAATCGCCCTAAAAGAGAGAAGGGGAGAACCATGTAGGCAAGCCTCACGGCAGACGCGAGCGTCTTAGAAAACGTATTCATGTAAATGACACGTTCTTCCGTATCAATCGAATAAAGCGCTGGAATAGGGCGCCCAACAAGGCGAAATTCACTGTCGTAATCGTCTTCGATAATAAAGCGCTCGGGTTTTTCGCTGGCCCACGCTAAAAGTTCGTAGCGTCTCGCAGCGGGCATATTAATTCCCGTCGGGAAGTGATGAGTGGGGCTTACATGCACAATGGAGGCTTTACTTTCGCGCAGTTGCCCGATGTTTATTCCAGAATCATCTAGGCCCGCGAACGTCGTCTTTGCTCCGTGACTCTCATAGACTTGCTCGATGGTTCGATAGCCTGGATTTTCTAAGCAATAAAGCTTCTCGCGACCTAAAAGCTCAATAATGAGACCATAGAGGTATTCGGCACCAGCTCCGACAATGATTTGTGATGGATCTGGCGTAAATCCCCGAAATGACGCTAAGTGTTTGGCAATAGCGCTCTGCAACTCTGGGGCCTCGCAAACATGGCGCCGATTAAGGAGCACCGAGCGATCTAACGCTGTCATCCGCATGATTTTCGCCCACGTAGCAAAAGGAAAGCATCGAGGGTCTGTGTGATTGCCAGAAAGCTCAAAACGGACGGCTTCTCTCTGAGTTAAACCTCTTTTTAAGTTAAGAGATGACGTAGAAACAAGCGAAGTTTTCTTTATCTTTTGCTCAATAGCTTCAACAAAGTAGCCGTGCTTAGGCTCAGAGTGGATATAGCCTTCGAGCCTAAGCTGGTCATAGGCGCCCTGAACCGTGATGGTGCTTACGCCAAGATTTTTAGCAAAGGCGCGTTTAGAGGGAAGGCGAGAGCCAGCGGCTAAAACACCTAACTCAATATCTTTTTTTAAGCACCGATACAGATGCTCGTACAAAGGAACAGTAACGCCTTCAAAGCTATAGGTAAGCATGTGTGGATATCCAAATCTGACATCTTAAAAAGATAAATTTTGGCTATTTTAATATATCCAGATTGCTTCTAGGATTGCCCTCATTCTTTTAATAAGCATGAAGGAGCCATGTTATGGATAGCAAACAATATGAACTCAACAAGGGACTCGCTCAGATGCTCAAAGGGGGCGTTATTATGGACGTCACAACCCCTGAGCAAGCCAAGATCGCTGAAGACGCAGGAGCGTGCGCTGTGATGGCGCTCGAGCGGATTCCTGCTGACATTCGTGCCGCAGGGGGCGTTTCGCGAATGAGTGATCCAGCGATGATTCGTGGGATTCAGGAAGCGGTCTCCATCCCTGTGATGGCTAAGTGCAGAATCGGGCACTTTGTGGAAGCGCAGATTCTTGAAGCCATCGAAATCGATTACATCGACGAATCCGAGGTCTTAAGTCCTGCCGATGACAAGTACCACATCGATAAAACGCAGTTTCGCGTGCCTTTTGTCTGTGGCGCGAGAAACCTCGGCGAGGCCCTGCGTCGCATCGCAGAGGGCGCTTCGATGATTCGCACGAAAGGCGAGCCCGGAACAGGTGACGTTGTTCAGGCCGTTCGCCACATGAGAATGATGAATTCTGAGATTGCAAAAGTCGCTTCGATGCGAGAAGATGAACTCTTTGAAGCGGCAAAAACCCTTCAAGTCCCAGTTGAGCTTGTGCGCTACGTTCATGAAAATAAGCGCCTTCCCGTTGTGAATTTTGCCGCTGGCGGCGTAGCCACTCCCGCCGATGCCGCTCTTATGATGCAACTTGGAGCCGACGGTGTTTTTGTTGGTTCTGGCATCTTTAAATCTTCAGAGCCAGCTAAAAGAGCTAACGCCATTGTGAAAACGGTGACGAACTTTAGGGATGCGAAACTCATTGCCAAACTCTCAGAAAACCTCGGAGCAGCGATGGTCGGCATCAATGCCGAAGAAATCAAAACGATTATGGAAGAGCGAGGCATCTAATGAGAATCGGTGTTTTGGCCTTACAGGGGGCTTTTATTGAGCATGAGTCTGTTCTAAAGAGTCTTGGAGCAGAGTGCATTGAATTACGAGAAAAGCGCGATATCGATCAGATTGATGGACTTGTCTTACCTGGCGGCGAAAGCACCGTTCAAGCCAAATTACTGCACGAACTGGGGATGTTTGAAGTTTTGCAGGAAAAAATCCGCTCTGGTCTTCCTACGCTAGCGACCTGCGCAGGGCTTATTCTCTTAGCCAAACGCATTACAAACGATGCGGCCACACACTTTGCAACACTCCCCGTTACCGTGCGTCGTAACGCCTACGGGCGACAACTCGGAAGTTTTACAGTGAACGCGCCCTTTGATGACTTGGGTCTTACCTCAATGACTTTCATTCGAGCCCCCTCGATTGAATCAACAAGCGAGGCGGTCAAAACCTTAGCCATCGTTCGTGCTAGACCCGTTGCGGTTCGTTATGAAAATCAAATCGCTTTAGCCTTTCATCCTGAACTCGGGAAAGACACAAGGATTCACGAGAAATTTCTTCAAATGGTAAGAAGTCGGGCGCTTTAACTACGCCAATCTCTTACTTACAGAAACTGCATCGTAACAAAGACCAACACAACCGCTGCGAGAATAAGACCCAATGAGCGCATAGGAATCTTAAAGGGACTCGTTTCCTCGACCTGATCGGCCTCAGTCTCTTTAAGGTTCTCTTCTAAGAATTTAAGTTTCAATTCGTCTTTTTTCGCTTGCTCTTCGTTCTTATTAACGAGAAGCCCCGCTCTTGCTTTCGCAACAAATGGCAGGGGCTTACAACCTCCGCGAAAAAGTAGCGACATCTCTCCACGGCCCATTTCAAAATCAAGCGCTGCATTGCCGCCAGTTTTCGCAATAGCGGCGCAAAGCAGAGTCTTGGCCTCTTGGAAGGTTTCGGCTTGCCTTGTTGTGAATTTTGGCGAAGCGCAAAGAACCTCTAAGCTCTCATCGATTTGGTCTCTCGGATGAAGCAAATAGAATTCTTTTTCACATAAATTCTCTTGCGCTGCGTTTTGAATGGTAGCCTCAGTCATGTTGATTCTCTAAAGTGAAATCTTCGCCAAATTATAGTGAGCCCAAAATAGGCCTTAAGAAACGCGGTTAAGGAATGCTCGGTATTTCTCTAAGAAGATCTCTGGGCATTCTTCCTCAGGAGAGTGTCCGCAAGGGAGCGCTTCACCCTCAGGAGTAAGTGCTCGATCTAACCACGTCTCAACAACATCGTAGAGCTTTCCAACCGTTCCCTTTGCGCCCCACAGTAAGAGAAGAGGGCAGACGATTCTTTTCTCGCGATCTTGTGCGTCATCGACTAGGTCAATTGTTTGAGCTGCGCGATAATCCTCGCAAATCGCGTGGATTTCTTCCGGGTTTTTGTAGCAGCGTAAGTACTCAGCCATCACTTCGGGCTCTGTCGCGCCTGGCGTTTTGAGTTGCCCTCCGATGTGACGATTTAAAAAGAACTCGGGGTCTGAAAGGATTAACTTCTCAGGCAATGGCTCTGGTTGCGTTAAAAAGAACCACCAGAAGTACCTTTGTGCAAATTCCATATTTGTGCGCTCATACATCACGGCTGTTGGCGCAATATCAAGGAAAACGGCGCTTTTCACGAGGCTGGGATAATCAAGCGCTAAGCGGTGACCGACACGAGCACCACGATCGTGACCTGCGAAGTGAAATTCATTAAAACCGAGGCCATTCATTAAAAAGACGAGATCTTTAGCCATCTCCCGCTTGGAGTAGGGGCGGTGTTCTGCGTCACTAGCAGGCTTACTTGAATCCCCGTAGCCACGCATATCTGGAAGAATCACAGTGTGGTCTTTCGCAAGATTTGGCGCGACCTTTCTCCAAATAACGTGGGTGTGAGGATGACCGTGAACCATCAAGAGAGCGGGTCCCGTTCCACCTCGGGCAAAACGCAGTGTGACGCCATTACTTAGCTTTGCATCAAAAAGCGTAAAACCTTTAATAAAAGGCGACGGACCGATTTCTTGAATTTGAATCTCTTGCATAGTAACAACCCCAAAATGAA
>CAVJUW010000027.1:0-19349 GCA_963652725.1 Bacteroidaceae bacterium
CACTGCAATGGAGCAAAGAACTTTTCTGCTCGGCAAAGTAAACTTTTAACCAGCCTTAATGACGCCCGAGGATGGCCGCTGAAAGCGAGGCAGGATCTGTGTATTCGACTTCAACGCCAGCCGAGATTCCCTTTGAAAGGCGCGTCACACGCACCGCTGGCGCTTCTTTTTTTAAAAGCGCGGCAATCATGTGCGCTGTTGTTTCGCCTTCTGCGGTATAGCTTGTGGCAAGAACTACTTCTCTAACACCTTCGGTTAAAACGCGACGAAGCAATTGACCGATTCCAAGCTCCTCTGGACCAATACCTTTTAAAGGGTTCACGCGCCCCATTAAGACAAAGTAGCTTCCGCTATAAGCAACAGACTCTTCGATAGCAATCATGTCTGAGGGGCTTTCGACAACACAGATGATTGATTTGTCTCGCTCAGGGCGCGCGCAAATCGGACAAAACTCTTCTGTGCATAGCGTATTGCAAGAGCGGCAGTGTCCGACGCGGGGAATGGTCTCTTTTAATTCCGAAACAATCTCACGCGCAACATCGATTCGCGTCGTAAGAAGTTCTGTGACAAGGCGCGCAGCTGAGCGCGGGCCCAGACCTGGTAGGCTTGAGAAAAGCTCAGCTAAGTGCGCAAGTCTTGGATCCATTCCCGGAGTTGGCATCACATCTCCTTATTGACCTGTGACAAGGGGTTCATCGTCGCCAGCTAAGCAGCTTTCAAAACCCTTGATGATTGCGTCGCTCGGTAGATTGCGACCAATAATAACAATCTTATTCTCTGGCACCCTATCTCCCCATTCTCCCAAGGCATCAGCACTACAGACCATATGCACGCCTTGGAAAACCATACGACGTCGCGTCTCACGAAAATAAATCACACCCTTATAGCGAAGCATATCCTGACCATACACACTCACCAGGCTTTGAACGTATTGCTCAAAGCGAATCGGGTGAAATGGCTTTTTCGACTCAAAGACAAAGGCCTTGACATCGTCATTGTGGTGATGCGGGTGAACGGCCGAGAAAAACGCTGGGTCAATCTCGAGAATATCGTTCATATTAAAGCCGTAGATATCAAGAACCTTATCGACGGCGACCTCTCCCATGTGCACCGCTTCAATGGGAGCTCGTGGGTTAATCGCAACAAGCCGTGCCTTAAGAGCCTCGAACTCTTCGGGAGTGACAAGATCAGTTTTTGAAACAAAGATACGGTCCGCAAATCCCACTTGATCTTTTGCCTCAGGTTGCTCATCAAGCGTTTTATTGCCGTGCTTAGCGTCAACAATCGTGACAACGCCATCTAAGCGGAAAAAGCAGGCAATCGCATCATCCATGAAAAATGTCTGACAAACGGGCCCAGGGTTTGCCACGCCCGTTGTTTCGATGACAACGCGATCAAAATCAATTTCTCCACGGTCTCGGCGCAAACGTAGGTCTGTGAGAATTCTTGAAAGGTCTCCACGAATCGTGCAGCAAATACAGCCATTGTTCATTTGGACAATCTGCTCTTTGCTGTTTTGCACGAGCAATTCGTTATCGATACCCTCTTCGCCAAACTCATTTTCGATGACAGCGATTTTGTGGCGATGGTCTTCAGTCAAAATTCGATTGAGTAACGTCGTCTTCCCTGCGCCCAAGAATCCCGTGAGAATTGTCACAGGGATTTCAGGCTCTGGTGCTAATCCCAAATTATCTTCTTGCATTTTGTTAGTCCTGCTAATCAGAACGCATCACAAGGTGCATTCCCTTTAAATATTCACCTTCAGGGTAGGTCATCAAAAGTGGGTGATCAACTCCTGCCCCGTAACGCTCTAATGCCCACGCATCCTTTCTCGCATCAAACACGGCTCCAGCGAGAATCTTTTGAAATAAATCGACGTCAACGGCACCCGAACATGAAAAACTCATCAAGTGGCCGCCTGCTCTCAAAAGCCGCATCCCTTTAAGGTTAATCTCTTTGTAGGCTCTAGCCGCACGGTCGACGTGATAGTGGCTCGAAGCGAATTTCGGCGGATCGAGAATCACTAAATCATAGACCTTGCCATTGGCGTTGGCTTTCTTTAAGAATTCAAAAACATCTTCCTGATACCACTGGAATTTTTCTTCGGAAAAGCCATTGAGTGTGACATTGGCTTTCGCTTGCGCTAGGGCCTCTGCGGAGCTATCAACGCTATCGACGCATTCTGCGCCGCCTGCAATAAGTGCTAAAGAAAAGCCCCCTGTGTAGCAAAAGCAATTTAAGGCTCGGAGTCCGCGACCATTTTTCTCGCGAAACTCAGTTGCGATCCGCTGTGCAGCCAAGCGACTTTCTCTTTGATCGATATAAAACCCTGTTTTGTGCCCGACTCTGACATCGACGCCATATTTAACGCCATCTTCTGAGACTTCGATTTTTTCAGGGGGATCAATTCCAGCAAGAGTTCCGACTCGAAGTTCTAAGCCCTCACGTTGACGCGTAGCAGCGTCAGAGCGGTCAAAAACCCCTTTGGCTCCCGTTAATTTCATTAAAAGGGAGACAATCTCTTCACGGCGCTTTTCTGAGGCGGCGCTCTGAAATTGCGTGACTACCCAATCGCCATATTGGTCAGCGATAAAGCCTGGAATCCCGTCTGCTTCAGCAAAAACAAGACGCCTCGCATTGGTGCGCTTTAAAAGTAAGTCTCGTGCAGAAATAGCATCGGCTAAGCGCTTTTCTAAAAACGCGGGAGAGGCAACATCGTCTTTTTCATTAAACGTCCACATGCGAACACGCAACGTTGAGGCTGGAGAAAATCCACCGATACCAAGAGCTTCTCCTACCGAAGAAAGAACGCGAACGAGTTCTCCAGGCTCTGGGCGACCCAATACGCGAGCAATTGCCGTGTCATAGACCCAAGGGTGGCGACGCAGTAGGCTTTTTTCTTTTCCTTTTTTGAGCACAACATCAATCATGGACATTCTCTTTTCTTTATAACGGGGTGCATCCGGTAAACACCTCAGTGGCAGATCCTGTTAGAAAGATATCTCGGTTTAAATCAACTTCAACTGTCACTTGGCCACCAGGCATTCGGATTGTGGCTTTCTCTTCCAAAAGCCCCATCCGGTGAGCTATAGAAAACGCTGCGCAGGCGCCCGACCCGCAGGCAAGCGTCTCACCAACACCTCTTTCGTAAACGCGAAGGAACGCTTCATCTTTAGACCGTACTTGCAAAACACTCACATTGACGTCTTTGGGGAAAACATCCTTGAGCTTAAGAACTCTCGCCAATTCCTCTAGAGGCGCATCCATCACTACCTGGTTTGCAAACGTAGCCTGGGTTACAAAAACGGCGTGGGGATTTCCCATATTCGCAACACCGAACCAATGTTCCTCGCCTTTCTTTTTTACTTTATAAAGTTTGGCTTTTCCGCACACTCTTTTTTCAAAAGAGTCGGCTATAAAGGGAATACTGTCTGGCGAAAAGCGAGCTTTTCCCATCTTGACTCGCACCATGTTGTCTTCTAAGAGTTCAAGCGTAATAAAACGCTGATTGGCTTTGACAACGATGTTCTTTTTTTTCGTCAACCCGTGATTGAAAACAAAAAGCGCAAAACAACGGGCGCCATTGCCGCACATGCCAGCCTCACTACCATCGGCATTGAAAATCTTATAGCCAAAATCCGCACCCGGGCTATCGGTTTTCTTTACAACGAGGAGTTGATCAAAACCAATACCGTAGTGGCGATCTGCGAGAGCGCGAATTCTCCCAGCGCTAAACCGCTCGGGATTTTCTGTGGCATCAACGACGACAAAATCATTTCCAGCCGCCTGCATTTTTGTAAATTGCAGCATTGTGTGGCCTCTTTAGTTTAGGAGTAAAGACTTGCTTCGCCCTCGGGGCGTGTCTTAAAACGACGATGCATCCAAAAGTATTGATCGGGGAATTTCAGAATCCACCCTTCAATTTCTTTTTGAATACGAATCGTATCGGCAATCGCATCTTTTGTTGGGAAATCCTTAAGGGGCTCAGTGACATGAACCGTATAGCCCGCTTGCGTCATCTCTGTGACACAGAAAACCACCTTCGCTCCTGAAAGGCGCGCAAGTTTACTCGCTGCTGTCACAGTCGCGGCTTTCACCCCAAAGAAATCGATAAATTCCGAGTGCCGCCTTCCGTAATCCATATCGGGTAAATAATAAAAGGGAAGATTCTGACGGATAAGGCGAATGATTTTTTTCGCATCATCGATTCCGGCTCCCGTTTTTGGAATCAAAATCGAATTATTAAAGCGACGTCTTCCTTCTAAGGCGGCTTCATCCCAAGCGGCATTTCTTTGCTTTTGATATAGGCCCGCTCCGCGAACGTAAGTAGAAAGCGCCGTCACAGCAGCATCAAGCCCTAAAAAGTGGGGAGCAATCACAATCAAGGGGTGGCCAGCTTCATTGGTAATGTTTTCTAAACCCTCAATTTTCACGAGATTTCGAACTTGATCGACGGTTCCTGCCCAAAGGTCTCCGTGATCGATTGCCGAGCGCGCAATGTTTAAGCAAAGGTTCTTAGCAATTTGAAGGCGTTCGTTTTCTGGCATCTTAGGAAAACATAGCTCTAAATTGCGTAAAGCAATGCGCCGTCTTCTCGGTACGATGTACCAAAAGGCTCGCGCCAAAAGGCGAGATAATTTATGGCGCTTTTGCATGGGCATCCCAACAAAGCTCTTTACGATAGCTACGCCAAGGCGACCGACCATATTGTTAATGGTTTGCATCGTCGTGCTCCTTGTCGTTTGCGTAACTTCTTGCGCTCGAAACACCCTTGTAGCGGTTGTAGTTCCAAAGATACTGCTCAGGAAAACGCCTGACGGCGCGTTCAATGGCGTGATTCATGTTCTCGGCATCAACGAGAGCATCTCCAGTAGCGGCCTCAGGCATCACATCCGTGTAAATCTTCCAACCGCCCTCTTTGTGGCGTACCGATGTCATCACAACGCAAACGGCATTAAATTGCTTGGCCATCTTCATCGGGAAAGTCATCGTAAACGCCTTGCGTCCGAAAAAGTCAGCCCAAACGCCCTCTCCTCGCCCAGGGACCTGATCGGGTAAGCATCCGAGAACGCCTCCCTTTCGCATGGCTCGAACAATCTTACGAACCCCAGAGAGATCTGCTGGCGACGGGTCCATCCCCTCGCGGCTGCGGCTACGTTTGACAAAGGGACGAATGAGGCGATTTTTCGGTTCGCGGTAAAGAATAGAAAGCGATTTGCCAGCGGGCTTTAAAGCGGCTTCATAAATTGCCACGGGAATAGCTTCAAACCCCCCGATATGCGGCGTCATCAAAATGATGCTGCGGCCTTCGGCTAGAAAAGAACGGAATTTTTCTAATCCTGCGGGTTCAAATTCAACAACTTCGGCAATCTCTTTATTGCTTCTACCCCAAATCCACGCCGTCTCAAGAGAAAGCATTCCTGTGTGGCGCGAAGACTCACGACCAAGTTCCTTGGCTAATCCGATGCGCTCTAAATTATTGAGAATCTTTTTTCGATATTTGGGTAGAACATCGTAGGAAAGACCGCCAAAAAAGCCGCCAACACGACGCAATTGAGAAAGCGGAATACGACTTACTGCCCAAAGAAAAAAATCCATCAACGCTTCCATCTTTCTTTTCTTCGCCTTTTCCTGCAACAAGGGGCCACTACCCCATTTTCAAAATTAAGCGCTTAGTATAGCCGCACAAAATAAAGAACGCTTTTTTTTGAAACTCTGCCTTAAGCCCATTCTTAGCGTGTCTTATGGGTAAGAAGTTCTCGGCATTAATCGGCATCTTCGCTTCGTGACAAATCGGGGGAAAACCCTTGAAGAAAAATAGGAACTTCTCCCTATAATGGCCCTATGGATTAAAAGAAGAGGAATCTCTTTTTTCGGAAAAAGAAATCAACCTCCTAAAAAATTAGCTGCCTCTTCCCTTTTCTCACTTCTTTATAAGGAGAAAGACAACTATGGATCCGTCATCGCTTCCTGCGATAAACCCAGCCATCACGGCTACGATTGAATCGTTAAGAAAACTCCCTAAAGTTCAAAAAGCACTTACTCAGGCAGAAAGCGAAGTGCCTCGCGCCATGGCCGAGCAAGTCGAACTCTGTGAAATCCCTTCTCCTACATTTGAAGAGGAAAAACGCGCCGCCTCTATAGCCGCCCGCATGAAGGCCTATGGATTGACCGACGTTTCAATCGATGCGATTGGTAATGTTGTCGGGAAAAGACCTGGGCGCCTTACAAAAGCGGGACTTCCCGCTCCGCTTCTTGTCTTTGGTGCACACACAGATTCAGTTTTCCCCGCTGGCACAGATGTCAAGGTAAAAAGGGAGGGAAACATCTATCGCGCTCCAGGTATTGGAGACAACTGCTCTGGGCTTAGAGCGATGCTACAAGTGTTGCGGTGCTTAGAAACCAACCAAATTGAAACCGAAGGCGATCTTTGGTTTATCGGAACAGTTGGAGAGGAAGGAAACGGTGATATTCGTGGCTCTAAATTTGTCACGGCAAACTATCCGATTGATGGCTTTATTGCCATCGATAGTTCAGATGTCACGCGTCTTCTCTACGGGGGTATTGGCGCACACAGGTGGCGCTTATCTGTCGATGGTCCTGCAGGACATTCGTTTGCCGATTTTGGGAAAGCACCAAGCGCCATACACGCTGTCTGCCTAGCGGGAGCCGCTGTAGCGAAAATCAAAGTGCCCTCTGAACCGAAGACAACATTTACCATCGGAAAAATATCAGGAGGCCAATCGGTCAACACGATTGCTGGTCACTGCGAAGTCGATATTGATATGCGTAGTGCCGATAACGCTGAACTCCTAAAAGTCGAAAAAGCGATTTTGGATGCTTTCGAAGCGGGAGTAGCAGAAGAAAATGCCATCTGGGGTATCACGGACGAAGCAAAGAAAGTTCGTCTCACAAAAACGCAGATTGGCAATCGCCCTGCGGGCGTACGGCCTGTTGATTGTCCTGTCTTGCAGTGCGCAAGAGCTGCGCAGGCCTCTTTAGGCATTCCCCTTAAAAGTTATGCGCTCTCTTCTACGGATGCCAATGCACCGATAAGCCTTGGAATTCCTGCTAGCTGCCTATGCGCTGGAGGAATTGGCGTCGGAGCACATACGCTACAGGAATACTTTGAAATGAAAGACACTCATTTAGGGCCAGAACTGATTCTTTTAACGGCTCTAGCCCTTGTGGGAACAGAAGGACACGCACCGCTTCTACCCGTGCGTGAGAAAACGAATTAAACCCAAAGGAGGACTAGTATGAGTTGGACTGTTTGGGCCGCTGTGGCGGTCGTTATCGCAACAATCTATGCCCTAATAAGACGCTGGGAAACACGTCTGGTGTTACTTACCTCGGGCCTAGTGATGGCGCTCATTTCTTTAGAGCCGATGATGGCCTTTAAGCAATTCGATAAGTCGATGACTAATGGGTCACTCATTATCGCCATCTGCTCGGCCATGGGTTTTGCAGCCGTCGTCTCTTTAACTAAGTGCGATGCGCACTTAGTGAGACTTTTAACGCGGCCTTTAAAGAAATTGGGACTTTTCCTACTTCCGGCTTGCATGGCAGTCACTAGCGTAATTGCCATTGCCATTCCCTCAACAGCAGGGCTTTGCGCATCCGTAGCTCCCACGATGGTTCCGATTTTGGTTCGCGCCGGTTTTCGGCCAAGCTTAGCCGCGGCCTCTGTGGGATCTTGCATGTTACCTGCCTACTTAAACCCTGGGGTCTCACACAACCCATTTATCGCCAAACTCGCTGGCATTGAGGTAATCGACTTTATTGGCGCGCACTCGATGATGACACTTTCTTTGGGTCTAGCGAGCATTGTGCTCATTACCTTAGTTTGTGTCATTTATGGCGACTACAGAAAAGAAGGTTTCGGGGACTTCCAAAGTGAGGCGACAAGCGCTCTTCCTGAGTCACCCAATGTCTTTTACGCCATCGCGCCTCTCGTTCCTGTTGCGCTCCTTCTTGTCTTTGCGATCTGGATTCCTTCTGTGAAGATTTCTGTGGCAACCGCCATGCTCGTTGGCATGATTTATGCGCTTGCCGTTACGCGCTCTGACCCACAAGAAGTCACAAAGAAGTTCTTCGATGGTATGGGTAAAGGTTACGCAAACATCATGGGCATCATCATCGCTGCTGGTGTCTTCGCTGCTGGCCTTCGTGCCTGTGGCGTTATCGATCTTTTTGTCGATTTCTTAAAGCACTCCAACGAAATCGCCAAGATTGGCGGCAGTGCGGGCCCCTACATTTTGGGAGTCTTGACGGGTTCAGGAGACGCAGCAGCCTTCGCCTTTAACGAAGCTGTTACGCCGCACGCTCAATCCTTTGGTCTCACAATCGATGGCTTAGGGTATCTCGCGATGATTTCCGCAGGTCTCGGGCGTATTTCTTCGCCGCTTGCGGGGGGTGTCATTCTCCTTGCGGGTGTGGCTCGCGTCAGTCCCGTTGAAATCGTCAAGCGCACGGCTCCTGCTGCATTTGTGACGCTCATTATTTTGTACATTTTCACGGCATAGTTTTTATGTGTCTTTTCGGGCTAGAGCCTTGGATTTTTAAGACCCTGGCCCTCTTTAAAGAGGTCGTTAGCAACTATGGATAAGAAAGCAGCACTTTTAGAGCGCTTTTTGCGCTACGTCGCGATTCCCACACAAAGTGACCCGAAGGCAAAAACTGTCCCGAGTAACCCAAAGGAGTTTGAGTTAGCCCACCTCCTTGCCGAGGAACTTAAAGCCCTTGGATTTGAAAACGTCGAAGTTTCAGAATTTTCTGTTGTCACAGGAAAACTTCCCTCCAATCTTCCCGAAGGGAAAAACGTTCCTGCCGTTGGCTGGTGCGCCCACATGGATACGGTCGATTGTGGTCTTTCTCCAGAGATTCATCCGCACGTCATTGAAAATTATCAGGGATCAGATGTTTGTCTAAATCCAGAGAAAGACATTTGGATCCGAGTTGCCGAGCACCCAGAAATTGAACGCTATAAGGGCGATGACATTGTTGTCTCTGATGGGACCTCAGTCCTCGGAGCTGACAATAAGAGCGCCATAGCAAACGTGATGACAGCGTTATCCATCGTCACAGAAGAAAACCGCCCGCATGGAGACATTTACGTTGCTTTTGTTCCTGATGAAGAAATCGGTCTTCGGGGAGCAAAGAAGCTCGACTTTACAAAATTCCCTGTTAAGTTTGCCTACACAATAGATTCTTGCGAATTAGGCGAGGTGGTTTTTGAGACATTTAACGCAGGAAGCGCAACGCTTAGCATTAAAGGCATTTCAGCGCACCCGATGTCTTCTAAAGGAGTGCTTGTCAATCCCGTGATGGTCGCTCACGACTTCTTAAACCTCTTAGATCGCGGTGAGATGCCAGAATTCACAGAACTTCGTGAAGGATTTATTCTCCCCAAATATATCGAAGGAGGTCCCTCGAAGGCCCGTGTTGAATTCAATATCCGTGACCATTCCAAGGCTGGATACGAAGCCAAAAAAGCACTCTTAGAAAAGGCAGTTGAATTCTTAAAGGTTCGGCATCCGAAGGCTGAAATAAGTTACAAGCAAACGGACGTTTACGCCAACATTGCCGATGCCGTCACTAAAGAGAATCGCATTGGAATTGATTACCTATACCGAGCGCTAGAGATTCTCAGCGTTACACCTAAGACCATCGCGATGCGTGGAGGAACGGACGGCTCCTTTATTTCTTCTAAAGGAATCCTCACGCCCAATTACTTTACGGGAGCACACAACTTTCATTCGAACTGTGAATTCTTGCCTATGGGGCCATGGGTAAAGAGTCTTGAGGTAACGCTCACTCTCATTGATCTTATTTCTGGCACACAAAAGTAGCCAACACAATTGTGAGTGCGCAAGGGGCTCCGCTTAGCGGAGCTTTTCTCTTTTGAACCTCTTTGATTCGCGAGCTTTCTGAGACCCCAAGCTGTAACAAACTGTCAGAGCTACATTTATTTGCTTGTAGCCTTTGCGTTATAGTTTGCTCCTTCATTGTTTTCGAGGATTTTCGTGTCTTTACTACTCTCACGAATTGGTATTACGCTAGCTAGCAGTGCCGTGTTAGCAAGCACCCTAGTAACGAACGCTTTTGCCTTGCAACGCGAAGTGCAGGACGTAAAGCCGACTGTGATTGCCGAAGTGCTTCTCGGTGAGATTGCCTTACAACGGCAACTCTACGAGGACGCTTGGTTTGCCTTTTTAGATGCCTCTCGCAATGCACAAAACATCGAGCTTGCTGAAAAAGCTTATCGCATTGGCTTTGTATTAAAAGACAAAGAAAAAACCGATGAGGCGAGAAAAGTCCTCGACTCTTTAGATAAAGATAACGAGCATGTCCTCCTTGAGAAAGCTCTTAGAGAAGGTCGAGACAAGAACGAAAAAGTCGCAAGTCAATTCTTAAGCGAGGCTCTTAAGAAATCTCAAGACTACGCTGTCCTTTTCGATCGCTTTTCAGCCGAATCCGAGTCCTTTCCCGATAAAAAGATTCGCTACAACCTTCTTAATCAAATCGGAAAGGTTTTGGAAGAAAACGCCTTGGCCGAGCGAAGCCTTGCTCTTGCTGCGAAGGCCGCAGGGCTAACAGACAAGGGGCTAGCTCACATTCTCAAAGCCGCTAAGTTAGCGCCAAACAATGCACAGATTCTTCTTGAAAGTGCTGATTTTGAATTTGAAAGCGCTCCAGAAAAAACAAAGAAACGGTTAAGTGCCTTTCTAAAAAAGCACCCCAATAATTTTCATGTGCGTATTGCCTACGCCAAAGCCTTAGCGCGCGGCGCAAACAAAAAGGGCGCTTTTGCGCAATTAAAGATAGTTGAGCAAACCTCACCTAATGACGCACAGGCTTTCTTTCTTTGTGGCGTTGTCGCCCAAGAGATGAAAGAGTATGACGCGGCTCGCGTCTATTATCAGCGCTATCTACATCTTGCGTCTCTTGATAAAGAAAAGCGTTACCTACCCGATGCCGCCTACGTGCAATTAGGAGTCCTTGCCATCCATCAGAAAAAGTGGGATGACGCACTTGAGAATTTTTCTAAAGTTGAAAAAGGCGACAAATACATTCCTGCTCGATTAAAACAAGTTGAAATTCTCGATAAGCTCGGTCGCGTCGATGAAGCTTGTGCCGTTATAACAAGCATTCGAACCGATAAGGTCGAACAAAAAGCAGAATTCTCCTTTTTAGCCGGACAAATGCTTACTGCGGCAAAAAGGAAAGCCGACGCGATGAAGTACTACGAAGCCGCATGTGAATTGACGCCCAAAAAAGCAGAGTTCTTAATGCACACGGCGATGGTTGCAGAAGAAATCGGTTGGGTCGAAAAGGCAGAAACTTACTTACGTCGCTATATCGCTCTTCGCCCCAATGATGCGCAGGGTTATAACACCTTGGGTTATATGTGGCTTGACCGTGGGATACGTACAAAAGAAGCGAAACCCCTCATTGAGAAGGCCCTTAGCCTCTCAGGCGGGAAAGAAGCCGCGATTTTGGACTCCATGGGCTGGCTTAAGTTTCGCGAAGGAAACTACAAAGAAGCAGAAACTTGGCTAAGAAAAGCCTTAAAGATCGATAGCAAAGAAACAGAAATCACTTTGCATCTTGCCGCGACTCTTATGATGCAAAAGCGCTTTTCTGAGGCCAAAGCCCTTGTCAACGCTGTCTTAAAAGAGAAGCCAAACAATTCTGAGGCCTTGTCGCTTGCTGACCAACTTAAGGATGCGACCCGATGATTAAGCGCCGCACACTCCTAACATTAGCTACTTTTCTTACCCTAGGGGGCTGTTCAGTCTTTCAAACAGAAGAATTCACAGGGTCTCGCCGCTTTATTGGTCAATTTTCCGTTCAAGAAAAAGACGCCGCCAAGCGCCGCTTCTCAGCCCGCTTTCGCCTCGATCAAACAAGAGAATCACTCCTACTCACGGTTCTTGGCCCCTTAAACGCCATACTCGCTCGCCTTGAAGTCTCAGGAAATAAAGCTACCTATACTGAGATGGGAAAAGACCCCATAACTAGCGACAACACCGAAGAGCTTTTCACGCAATTAATCGGCTTTCCCATTTCAATTGACCTTTTCTTAAGTTGGCTATCTGGAGTCCCTAACCCCGATATGGCTTTTGAGAAGACAGGAGACTCTTCTTTTATTCAGGCGGGCTTTCTTGTGACGATCACGGAGCCTGAATCCCCCAATACTGCAAGGCGTCTTCGTGTTGAGAATGCGCATTACTTAGTTAGCCTTGTTGCAAGCGAGGTTAACTTATGAGCGAAGTTTTAACTGAGCTCGCAGCTCCTGCAAAACTTAATCTTTTTTTGCATATCGTGGGGCGTCGAAGCGATGGCTATCACGAGTTGGAATCGGCCTTTACCCTCATTGATTTGGCTGACACCCTCTCAATCGAGTGTCTTCACTCAGCAACTTTTGAGCGCACAGGGGACTTAACGGGACCCGTTGAAAATGATCTTACGATTCGAGCGGCAAAGCTTTTGGCACAAAAAACGCACTGTTCGATGGGAGCGAGGATTCATGTGAAAAAACGCATCCCTGTTGGCGCAGGAATGGGCGGAGGGTCAAGTGATGCGGCAACAACGCTTATTGCCCTAAATTCTCTTTGGAATCTCAATCTAAGCGGCGAAGCTCTAGCCGAAATTGGCCTTCAATTGGGAGCGGACATCCCCTTTTTCTTATTTGGAGAAAATGCCTTTGCCGCAGGAATTGGCGAAAAACTTTCTCCTATTCATGTACCTAACTCTTACGTTGCCATCGTGATGCCTGAATGTGGCACCTCGACAAAAGCGATTTACACAGCGCCTGACTTAAAGCGAAATTGCGAACACGTCAGTCCCGCTCAAGTTCAAAACGCCCTGGATGCCTCTTGGCCAAATCTATTCGGAATCAATGTGATGCAAGAGGTTGCCGTACGAATGAACCCTCAAATTAAAGAGGCTTTAGACCTTTTGGGATGTGGAGCTCGGATGACAGGATCGGGATCGGCAGTTTTTAAAATCCTTTCTGATTTCCACGAAGGAAAAGAGTCTTTGCGTTGTCTTCCGACCTCGTTTCGGGGCTATGTTGCAAAAATTCTTGCCTCTCACCCCCTGAAAACGAGCCCTCTGGGGTAGAATACGGCGTTTTTTCCCGTAGGGGTGTCGCCAAGTGGTTAAGGCACCGGATTTTGATTCCGGCATTCGATGGTTCGAATCCATCCTCCCCTGCCAGCCTTTTTATGCGACGAAAATACCGCTTTTCCGTCGCTTAAGTTGTTGATTTTGTTGATATCAGCGGCTCTTTCAAACGTAACGAAGTTTAGCCGCATCACCGCGCTACGCGGCGTTTGCGAAAGGTGTTGATTATGCCCACAATGTGTCCGGATGATGTAAAAATCTTCTCTGGCAATGCCAATCCAAAATTAGCTCACGCCGTTGCGCAGTATCTGAATATCCCGATGGGGCGTGCCACTGTCAATCGCTTCGCTGATGGCGAAGTGATGGTAGAAATCAATGAAAATGTTCGTGGTTCTGACGTCTTTATCGTTCAGAGCACGTGCTCACCCACAAACGACAACTTAATGGAAGTGATGATTATGGTCGATGCGCTACGTCGCGCTTCGGCTCGCCGAATCACCGCTGTGATGCCCTATTATGGATACGCCCGTCAAGATCGCCGTCCGCGTTCGACACGCGTGGCAATTTCCGCGAAAGTCGTTGCCAATATGCTTCAGAGCGTGGGAGTAAGCCGCGTTCTGACAATGGACTTACACGCAGACCAGATCCAAGGCTTTTTCGACGTTCCCGTTGACAACATTTATGCCACGCCTCTTCTTTTAGGTGACCTAGTTGCTCACAACTACTCGGATTTGATGGTTGTTTCTCCTGACGTGGGTGGCGTTGTTCGTGCTCGTGCGATGGCTAAGCTTCTTGGCGTTGATCTTGCGATTATCGATAAGCGTCGTCCAAAGGCCAATGTCGCAGAAATCATGAACATTATCGGTGACGTGAACGCGCACACCTGTGTGATCACAGACGACATCGTCGATACCGCTGGAACGCTCTGTAACGCCGCCGGTGCCCTAAAAGAGCGCGGTGCAACACGCGTCTTAGCCTACATTTCTCACCCCGTTCTCTCAAGAAACGCTGTGGAAAGAATTACCAATTCCGCATTGGACGAACTCGTTGTCACAGACACGATTCCATTGAGTCCTGCGGCTCAAGCCTGCCCGAAGATTCGCCAGTTAAGCTGCGCGCCTTTGGTTGGCGAAACGATTTCGCGCATTGCGCGTGAAAATTCTGTGAGCGCTTTGTTCACAGGAAGTTAATTTAACGTTTCCGCCCTTTGCCTGGCTGGTCGCGGTCGACAAAGTAAGCGGTATTTATATTGATCCTACTTTTTGGAGTACTACATTATGAAAGTCATCGCCATTACGCGTAAAGCGCAGGGAACGAGTGCGAGCCGCCGCCTGCGCCGCGAAAACAAAGTTCCTGGAATTCTCTACGGAAACAATGTTGCCGCAACGCCCATTGAACTCGACCATAAAGAGCTTTTCTACGATTTGCAGAAAGAAAAGTTCCATGCCTCGATTTTGACGATGGAATTAGACGGTAAGGACGAACTCGTTGTGTTGCGTTCCTTTCAAATGCACCCCTACAAGAACCAGTGCTTGCATGTTGACTTCCAACGCATCGATCCGAATTCGAACGTGACAATGCGTGTGCCGTTGCACTTCTTCGGTGAAGAAACAAGCCCGGCTGTCAAGCTTGAAAATGGCTTTATTAGTCACATTATCTCGAGCGTTGACTTGGTGTGCTTACCCAAAGACTTACCAGAATTTATCGATGTCGATTTGTCTGGAATGTCAGGAGCTGCAACGCTTCGTGTGAGCGACTTGAAGCTTCCTGAAAACGTCAAGGCCGTTAACCCGAATCAGCCTGTTGCCACAGTGACAACGATTGCTGAAGATACGCCTGAAGCCGCTGCTGCTGCGGCTGCGGCTACTGCCGATGGTGCAGCTGCCGCTGCGGCTCCCGCTGCTGAAGCGGCTCCTGCGGCTGACGCTGGTAAGGAAGATAAGAAGGCCTAAGCCTTTCTTCTTTATTAAGAAAGGTTCGCCTTCCAAACTCGGTTGGCGAACCTTTTCTCATAAAAGAACATGGCAAATTCTCAAAACATCCGTCTTTTAGTGGGTCTTGGAAATCCTGGTAGTGATTACGAGAGGACACGCCACAACGCAGGTTTTGACTATTTAGACCTCATTGCAAAAGAGGCGAAGATTTCCTTTCGTGAAGAATCACGGTTCTTTGGCCTTCTTGCTCGCCTAACGAGTGAAGAAGGAACCCTCTGGCTACTTAAGCCCACGACCTTCATGAATCTATCTGGTCAAGCCGTCCAAGCCGTTAGTGCCTACTACAAAATCGCTCCCGAAGAGATTCTTGTGGCGCACGATGAACTCGACTTGGTTCCGGGAACGATGAAAATTAAGCTCGGTGGCGGAAACGCCGGCCACAATGGCTTAAAAGACATCACAGAAAAGCTCGGAACACCGAACTTTTGGCGGCTTCGCTTTGGTATTGGGCATCCACGCGTCTTTTGCCCACAAATGCAAGTCTACGATTGGGTTTTAGGTCGTGCCCCTCTCGAGCAACGAGAGCCCCTTGAAATGTGCCTAAAAGCCGCGACAAAAATCGTGGATAATCTAATCGGTGGCAAGATGACAAATGTTGAGCGTACGATTGGTAAATTCGCCCACGCTCCAAAAGCCCTTGCCTCAGAGGAGAAAAAAGAATGACAGTGAAGTTATTGATGAGCGCCTGCCTAGTTGGCCAGTGCTGCCGCTATGACGCTAAGACACTACCGAGCGTTGTGGATAAACGCCTTCACGTGATGCTCAATATTGGGGAAGTCGCTGTTCTTTGCCCTGAGTGTGCTGCAGGTCTTGATACCCCGCGCGAAGCAGCCGAAATTGAGTCGGGAAAAACAGCTCAAGACGTCTTAGACGGAAAGGCACGAGTCTTAACGAAGACTGGGGCCGACGTTACCGAAGCTTATGTTAAAGGCGCAGAAAAATTCGTCGCTCTTGCCAAAAAGTACAATGTAAACACGGCTGTATTAAAGTCAAAGAGCCCAAGCTGCGCAACACGCGAGGTTTACGATGGAACGCACACTGGTAAATGCATTCCTGGTCTTGGCGTTGCAGCCTGCGCACTTAAAAATGCGGGCGTTACCCTTTTTGATGAAACAGAAGTCAAGACAGCTCTTGACTTAGTCGAACACAAATAACGAATCAGAGACAACTATGGGACTTAAATGCGGAATCGTCGGATTGCCGAATGTCGGAAAATCCACCCTTTTTAATGCCTTAACCAAAGCGGGCATTGCGGCAGAAAACTATCCCTTTTGCACAATTGAACCCAATGTCGGCATCGTGGAAGTGCCTGATGCGCGCTTGGCGGCTCTTGCCAAAATCGTTAATCCTGCTCGCATCGTTCCTGCCACCGTTGAATTCGTGGATATCGCAGGCTTAGTTGCCGGTGCAAGTAAAGGCGAAGGCCTTGGAAACCAGTTCCTTGCCAACATTCGTGAGTGCGATGCGATTGCCCACATCGTGCGTTGCTTTAACGATTCCAATGTCGTTCACGTAGCTGGTAAAGTCGATCCCATTGAAGATATTGGTGTGATTAACACGGAACTTGCTCTTGCTGATCTTGCGAGCGTTGAAAAGGCGCTAAATCGCTATCAAAAACAAGCCCGACAAGGTGGAGACAAAGAGGCGTTGAAACTTGTTTTAGCGCTTGAAAAGGTCGCTCCCCTTCTTAATGAAGGGAAACCCGCTCGTGCGGCAAATCTTACAAAAGAGGAAATCGAGCAACTTCACCCCTTGTTCCTTTTGACATTAAAGCCTGTGATGTATGTGGCTAACGTTGATGACGCTGGCTTTGAAAACAATCCCTTATTGGATGCCGTGCGCGACTATGCGGCAAAAGAAAATGCACCTGTCGTTCCTGTTTGCGCGAAAACCGAAGCAGAAATCGCCGACATGGACGAAGAGGACAAAGCCGTTTTCTTAGAAGATATGGGAATGACAGAAGCGGGGCTAAATCGCGTCATTCGCGCAGGATTCTCTTTACTTGGCTTACAAACCTTCTTCACAGCAGGCCCCAAAGAGGTCCGAGCCTGGACTATTCACAAGGGCGATACGGCACCGAAAGCCGCGGGCGTGATTCACACCGACTTTGAGCGAGGATTCATTCGTGCGCAAACGATTGCCTATGCCGATTACGTGGCCTTAGGCGGTGAGAAAGGCGCACAAGAAGCTGGCAAGATGCGCGCTGAAGGCAAGGACTACGTCGTGAGCGACGGCGACGTGATGAACTTCCTTTTTAACGTCTAAAAAGCGTTAGAGAAGTAAAAGTCCGGTACTTGCTGGAACCACAACGAAAGCATCAAGGGCGCTTAATAGGATAAAAAGCACGATAGGCGATAAATCCAAGCGCCCTACTGTCGGAATAATTCGACGTAAGGGCCGCAAAAATGGGTCGACCAATGTGGCCAAAAGCGCATAGTACGGTGAAAACGGGTTTGCAAAGAAACTCATCACACAGTAAAAAATCAAGCACCACGTCAATAGATCAATGGCCCAACGAAGCACCAATGCAAAAGGTGCTATGGCAAAAGACAATCCTGTCGCAGGAAATCCCGTCATTTCACGGGCTAAAAGAGTAGCCACAAACGCCACAAGAAGTGCCGAAAGAAGGCTTGCCCAATCCCAATTGCCTCTAGCGCGCACAACGTAAGCAACAGGATTAACGAGCCAATCCGTGAACTTCCACGCAAAACGAACCATCGGGTCTCTCGGACTAATCGCAAGCGTCCAAAGATAGGCACGAAGCAGGATGACGCACCCTAAGAGAGAGGCAATTAAATTAACGAGCCAATAAAGAAAATTCATCTCACAACAATCCTTCTACTCTTTAGACAAGTTGTCCCATATCCCTTTGAGCGCGTTTTAAGCTACGGGCAATCGAAGCGGCAGCTCCTGGAAACTCTGGGGCTCCAAATGCTGCTCGCTCCTTTTCAAGTCTTTCCCAATCAAAGTGGGGACCCGGGTCGGTTTTTCGGCCTGGTGCCACATCACTATGCGCCACAATCGCAGAAATGGGATAGCGCTTTGCTAAGGCGGCAAGCAGTTTAACAAGACTTCGGTACTGAACGAGCTCGAAATCAACATCATCCGTTCCCTCGAGTTCGATGCCAATGGAGAAGTCGTTACAGTTATCGCGCCCCATAAAGGAGCTTATTCCTGCGTGCCAAGCTCGGTCATTACAACTTACAAATTGTTCGATTACTCCCGCTCTTGAAACAAAAAAGTGAGAAGACACACGAAGCCCCTCTAGGTCAGCTAAGCGTGCGTCTTTTGTTGTATCAAGAGTCCCTAAAAAAAGTCGGCGCACATCTCCTGTGCCAAATTCGCCTGGCGGCAAAGTGATGTTATGCAAGATGACAAGATTAGGAATTACGCCTTCAGGACGCTCATTAAAGTGATTGGAAGGCGAAAGTAAAACGCCTTGTGCCCAGCCTTCTTCTTGAATGCAAATTCTTTTGGCGATCATTTTTCGTTGCGAGCCTTGGCTCTGCAGGCTTCTGAGCAGTACTTCACCCCGTCGCCTAAAACGGCTTCTTCTTCAGCAAAGTGGGTTTTACACACCGGGCATTCACAGAGGCGAATGAGCTTCTTTTTTGACGCACGAGCCCCTGCTCGGCTCTTTTTCTTTGGGCGTTTCTTTTCAATAAAGCCTGATAGCGCCGTGCGAACAAGGGCATAAAGGACAATACCTAAACCAATGAAAAATAGGATTCGTCCCATAAATGCGTCCCCTTAGAACCCCTTTAACTCAATAAACAGTCGGTAGACAAGGTAGGCCACAGCCAAGGCTGCCGCTCCCACCCAAAACCAAATAAGCGCTGTCTTACCACGCCACCCGAATCGATAGCGACCGATTAAAAGCACCGCAAAAATAAGCCAGGAGATCCACGTTAAAAGTGTCTTGTGATCGAAATCAAAGAACACATTCCAGTATTCGCTAGTCACCCACGCGCCAAAGATTAAGACGCCTGTAAGGCACACAAAGCCGCAGAGAATGATGCGAAAGAAAATGCGCTCCATCGCCATCAAATCGGGCATATTCGCAAGCCACCCGCTATCGACATTGCCACTGGGGTGTTTCATTTTGCGTGAGAGCGCAGAAAGAAGCACGGCCTGCACCGCCGCATCAATCGTAAAGCCATAGGCTAAAAAAGCGAGCACCAAATGCGCCTTAAAGGCAAATGTGGCTTCGCTTGAAATCACAAA